>JAFACJ010000794.1 GCA_023425615.1 Actinomycetes bacterium | reverse complement strand
CAGCTGCTCCGCCTCGGGCCGGAGGCGGAGGTGCTGGAGCCGCCGGAGCTGCGCGCCCGCCTGCGGAAAGCGGCCGAACGGCTGGCGGCGCTGTATCAGCGGTAGCCCGCGACGTCTCCAGACATCCGGATCAGCGCCGGGGCGCTGGTATCAGCGGTAGCCCGCGACGTCTCCAGACCTCCGGGTCAGCGCCGGGGACGCCGTATCAGCGGTAGCCGGTGACGTCCGCGGGCCTGCCCGCGTCCTGGACCTCGACGATGTAGCGCCACGCGTCCGGGCGGCTGCCGTCGGCGTCGGTGAACCCGTACACCCGCGCGAGCTCCCCGCTGGACAGGGACCGCCCGTTCCAGCGGGCGCGGTCGGGGTCGGTCGCGAGCGCCGCCACGGCGCGCCCGGTGAACAGCGGGGTCTCGGAGATGGCGAAGTGCGGCTGCGCCGCGAGCGCGTCGCGCCAGTTCTCCTCGGTGACGCCGAAGTGCTCCAGCATGAGCTCCGAGCGCAGCCAGCCGGGGGTCAGTGAGACGGCCGTCGCGCCGAACGGTCTCAGCTCCTCGGCCTGGGCGAAGCCGAGCCGGTTCACCGACACCTTCGCCAGGTCGTAGAAGAGCGAGATGCGGTAGTGGTCGGCGTTGTACCCGGTGGTCCCGTCGGTCATCTCGACGACGAGCCCGCCCGGCCTCCTGATGAGCAGCGGCAGCGCGTAGTGGCTGGTGATGATGTGGGTGTCGATCGCCAGGCGCAGGATCCGCAGCCCGGCGTCCAGGTCGTGCTCCCAGAGCCTGGCGTTCCAGTCGAACAGCAGCTCGCCGCCCCAGATGTCGTTCACCAGCACATCGAGCCGCCCCTGCTCGGCGTCGATCCGCTCGACCAGCGCCCGCACCTGCTCGCGCTCCAGATGGTCCACCACGACCGGGATCCCGCGCCCGCCCGCCGCGGTGACGAGCTCCGCCGTCTCCTCGATGGTCTCGGGCCGGTCCATCTCCGACCTGCGTCCGCCGCCGCTGCGCCCGGTCACGTAGACCGTCGCGCCGACCTCTCCCAGCGCGACCGCCACGCCGCGTCCCGCTCCCCTGGTCGCTCCCGCCACCAGGGCGATGATCTGTTCGCTCATGTGTCGACCCTCCCCCGGAAACCTGCCAGGGTGTGTCAGTCTTTCTCACTCCGCCGGCCTGCCTGAAATATCCGAAGGCGGTATCCGTCCCGGACTGGAAGACTCCGGTCATGGCCGAGACCGAGACCCTCGAAGACCTGATCCTGCGCAAGACCCACCGGCTCGTCCTCCCCGACGGGCCCGCCGGGGACGGCGCCGTCGCGGCGCGCCAGTTCGACGCGGTGCTGATGAGCGCGGGGTTCAAGCTGTCGGGAGAACTCCTGGAGCGCCTGTCGCGCCTGGCCGCGGGAGAGGTCATCGACCTCGCGGTGCGGGCACTGGCGGTGGTGAGGAGAGAGATCGGCGACCATGTCCGGCACAACGTCTACTTCATGGACTTTCCGGCGAACGTGCCGGACACGCTGGAGTTCTGGGCGAGATGCCTGACCGAGGCGCTCCTGGACCCGGCGGAGCTCACCCGCGCGGACCCCGGGGCCCCGCGGCTCCAGGACGGGCTGAACCTGCTGGCGCTTCCCTCCTACGGCCGCTACCTGCACACCTATGAGGAGATGGTGGCGGCCCACGCCGACCTCATCCCCGGCGCCGGTGACCGCGTCACCGTCCTGCACCTCGCCGGCACCCTCGAAGCGGAGGCGCACGGCCTGTACCTCAGGCTGGCCGCCGGTCCGGTCCCGTTGAACGAAGACGACCTGTCCGCGCTCGGACTCCTGGCAGGGGCGTGCGCGGAGATGCCTCAGCCGCAGGAGATCCCGGTGCGGGAGAACCGCGCGGTGATCAACCGGGTCCGGCTGGAGACCGGCCATCGGCTGCTCCTGGACACCATCACCGACGTGCTGCGCCTGGCGTGCGCCCTGTCGGGAGGCGATGTGAGCCTGCTGGAGCCGACGCGGTTCGTCTCCCTGCCCCGGCCCGTCCGCCGTGAGCTGCTGACCGCGCTGGACGGCCTGGTCGAGCGCTCACCGGCCAAGCTCGGCGACGTCGCGGCGCACCGTGAGCGGTGGAAGCGGCTCGGTGAGCGGCTGCACCCGTATGAGTCCTCCCGCTGGCCGCACGCCCGGAAGGTGTTCGACACCGCCCGCGGGGAGCACGCGGCGCCGTCTCTCGCCTCACGGGTGGAGACCGCGCTGGCGGCGGGGGAGCTGTCGCGTGCCGTCGCGATGCTGTCGGCGGCGCCCGGAGCGCTCGTGCGGTCGCTGGACCGCCTCCTGCGCGCCTTCCCCGCCGAAGAGGACCGGGAGATCGTGCTGGCCGCGCTCGCACGGACCGTCGACCGCGTCTCCGGCCGGGTGCTGCTGCAACTGCGCGAGCATCTGCAGAACCGCGCCGCGCCGTCGGACGCCTCCCGGGTCTTCGCCAACCGGCGCGGCCGGGCCTGGGTCGCCCCCGACACCCGCGATCGGCTCGGCGGCACGACCGTGGACCGGCTGCTGGCCCTGCTGGACGCCGAGGTGCGGCGGCGCCTGCCCCGGCCCGGCCATCTCCTCCTCGACCCGGAGGTCCTGGACGTGGCGCTGCCGCTGGCCGGCAAGTCCACCGCCTCGGGTTTCAAGGTGCTGCCGCGCGGTTCGCTCTCCCCGGTCGACGGCCGGTGGCTGCGGTTCTTCATCTACTGGAGGCAGTCCCGCGACCGCACGGACTTCGACCTGTCGGCACTGCTGCTCGATGAGCATTACGCCGAGGCGTCCTGGCTGTCGTGGACCGACCTCACCGGGCTGGGAGGCGAGCATTCCGGTGACATCACCGAAGCGCCGGAAGGGGCGTCGGAATTCATCAACCTGGATCTGGAGAAGGTCACCGAGCGCTTCATCATCCCGCAGGTCGACATCTATTCCGGTGAGGGATTCGAGGAGGTCGCCGAGTCGTTCTTCGGATTCATGCTGCGCGATCCCGACCAGCGGGGCCGCCCGTACGAGCCGGCCACCGTCCGCATGAAGTCGGACCTGCGCGGAGCCGGCCGCGTCGCGCTGCCGCTGGTCTTCCTGCGCACGGCGGAGGGCGTCTGGAAGGCCAAGTGGATGCACCTGTACCTCCATGGCGAGGCGAACTTCAACCAGGTCGAAGGCAACCGGCTGACGACCGCGCTGCTGGTCCGCGGCATCGTCGAGCGCGGCTTCCTGAACGTGCGGTACCTGACCGGTCTGCTGGGCGACCTCGCCGACTCCGTCACCCTTCACGAAGCCGGTGCCCCGCTGCCCGACCACCCCGTCACCTATATCGGGCTGGAGCGGCCCGAAGGGCTCACGGACGACTCGACGGTCATCACCCTGGAAAACCTCTCGAATCTCATTCCGCAGTGAACTAGAATCGTCACCGCAAGGCTATGAGAGAGCTTCCTTCTCCTTCTTTTTCCAAGAGCCCTAGCTTTCTCGCCTTCCTTGCCCCGGCCCCCGGCTCCGTTCCGGGGGCCTTCGTCGTGGGCGGACGTCCCGGTCAGCGGGGCTCCGGGTCGGGGCCCGTGTAGACGCCGCGGGCACGCATGCGCAGCGGCGGCTCCCGGTACTCCTCCAGGGCGTGGGCGATCCAGCCCGCCGTCCGGGCGATGATGAAGATCACCTCACCGGCGTAGGGGTCCATGCCCGCGGAGACCGCCAGCGCGGCGAGTGCGAGATCGATGTTCGGGTGCGACGAGGCGTCGCGGGTCGCGACGGAGACGATCGACGCGATCGCCTCCAGGCAGGGCGCGGCGGAGTCCGTCGCGTCGAGCAGGCGCAGGAGCGTCCGGGCGCGGGGGTCGCCCCCGGGGTAGAGGGGGTGGCCGAGGCCGGGGATGGGCTGCCCGGACCGCAGGTGGTCGGAGACGACCGTGGCCGCGGAGCCCGCGGACAGCGTCTGGGTCAGCAGCCTGAACGCCAGTGAGCTGGCGGCGCCGTGCAGGGGCCCGTCCAGGGCGCCGAGCGCGGCGGACACGACCGCGTAGGGGTGCGCCCTGGTGGAGGCGGCGACGCGTGCCGCGACCGAGGAGACCGCCAGGTCGTGGTCGGCGAGCAGGATGAGGGCGGAGTCCAGGCAGCGCAGGAACTCCGGTGCCGGCGGCGTGGCGGTGAGGCGGGGCCAGAGCCGCGCCGCCAGGCCCGTCCCCTCCGGTTCGCCGCCCAGCGGGGGCAGCGCGGCCACGAAGTCGCCGATCAGCCGGGTGCCCATCGCCACCACGCTGCCGTGGCCGATGTCGAAGCGCAGCGGGTCGGTGGCGGCGGCGACCGGCACCGCCACCCGCAGCCGGTCCGACAGCCTGATCCCCGGCGCCGTCCACGAGGAGAGCGCGCTCGCGCCCGCCGCGGGGAAGACGATGCCGTCCTCCTGCTCCCACATCAGCGCGACGACGTCCTCGAAGGCCGCGGTGCCGGCCAGCGCGGTGGCGTCACGGCCCCGGTAGTACAGGGCGCCGTCCTCGATGAGCGTGATCGCGGTGCTGATCTCCGGCAGTTCGCGTCCGTCGTGGCCGCCCCGGTCGCGGCGCACCGCGCGGCGCAGCCGCTCTACCTCCACCGGGTCGAACGTGCTGCCCTTGCCGCCGGGGACGCGCTCGCTGACCAGCATGCCGCGGCTGGCGTAGGCGTAGACCGTCTCCACCTTGACGCCGAGCCGTTCGGCGACCTGCCGGGTGGTCAGCCGCCCGCCCGCCGCCCGGCTGCCGTCTTCGGAGGCCATGCCCGCTCCTCTCGCTCACTCATCTTGACTGCAATCAACATTGACAACATTGAACAGTATAAGCAGGGTTGGGGGCGAAGGAGGGGTTGACATGACCAGTGCGAACGAGTCGGCGGCGAGGGCCTCGGAGCAGGCGATCGAGGTGCCCCGCGGCCTCAAGGGCGTCATCGTCGCCGAGACCGGGTTGAGCGATGTCCGGGGCCGCGAGGGCTTCTACCACTACCGGCGGTATTCGGCGATCGAGCTCGCGGAGAAGCGGACCTTCGAGGACGTCTGGCATCTGATGCTGTTCGGGGAGCTGCCCGACGGCGAGCAGCGTTCGGTGTTCCAGAAGCGGACGGCGCCACTGCGGCACCTTCCGGACCCGGTGCGCAGGCTGCTGCCCGCGCTGGCCGAGGCAGGGGCGCCCGGCGGCCCGCTGGACGGCGTCCGCACCGCGCTCTCGCTGGCCGGCGCTGCCCGCGGCGTCCGCCCCCTGTACGACACGGTCCACGAACAGCGGCTGGAGGACGCCCTGTTCGTGAGCG
>JAFACJ010000769.1 GCA_023425615.1 Actinomycetes bacterium | reverse complement strand
ACCCAGGACAGGAACTGCTGGCCGAACGCCGCATCCTGCCTGTGCTCGACGGTCTGGACGAGCTGCCCGCCGACCGGCACGCCGCGGCGATACAGAGCCTGGACGGTTACGCCGGAGCCGGGAATCCGCTGGTGGTGACTTGTCGCACCCGCGAATACGCGGAGGCCGTCGCCACTTCCGGCGTGGTGCTGTCCCGCGCCGCGGTCGTGGAGATCGAACCCCTCGACGTCGACCAGGTGATCGAATTCCTCTCCCATCCGGAACCGTCGCGCAGCCGATGGGAGAGAGTGTTCGCCCATCTCCGGGAGTGCCCCCGCGGGCCGCTCGCGACGGCGCTGTCGACACCTCTGATGGTGTCACTGGCCCGTGTCGCCTACCAGCGTCCGACCACCGATCCCACCGACCTGCTCGGCCACCGGATCCCGGGTCTCATCACCGAGCAACTCATCGGTACCTACCTCACCAGCGTCTATCAGCCCGGCCGGCTCGCCGCGCCCGGAGTGAGGAGACTGCGGAACTACGACCCGCTCCAAGCCTCACGCTGGCTTTCCGTCCTTGCCTACCACTTGTACGTATCCACCTCGTCGGACCTGTGGTGGTGGCGTCTGTCCGTCGAGATGCCGTCCGCCGGTCCAGCCCGAGTCCACCCGTCCGCCACGATCGTCATCATCTCAGCGCTCAGCGGCGTCGCCGGTGCCGGTGCAGCCGCTATCGCGGGACCGGGCAAAGGTCTCATCACCGGGATCGCCGTCATGCTGATCTGCGCCGCAGCCGCCGGCAGGTTGCTCTGGCCGCTGTGGCCCCATGGCTACCCGCCCCATGTCCCCTCTCGCTACCGCGCTCTCGCGGCACGACGGCGTCCGCTCTTGTCCCTTCTCATCCGGATCCAGATGATCCAATTCCTCATGGTTCCGGGGATGCTGGCCGGGCTGCTGGCCGATGATCCGAGGCTGGGAATCTACGGCGGCATCGCCAGCGCCCTTGCCCTCGCGTTCACCCCGTCCGTGTCGATGAGCCGACCTCGACTCGCCACCCCCAGAGCGACCTTGCGCGCCAATCACCGTAACGCCGCAGCCGCCGCGCTTCAGCATGGGCTCGTGAGCCTTCTGGCGTACACGCTCATCGGCTCGCTGCTGACACACGACTCGCACTCTCTTTCCACCGGACTCACCGCCGCCCTTCTCTACGCCGCGACAGCGGCAGCCGGCTCCGGATGGTGGACCTGGATCACTTTTCGTGCCGCCCACCTCTACCTAGCCGCCCGTGACCGGCTCCCCTGGAGGCTGTGGAGCTTTCTGGAAGACGGACACCGCCGCGGCGTCTTTCGCCAAGCAGGAACCGCCTGGCAGTTCCGCCATCTTCTCCTCCAGCACCATCTCGCCCGAAGATCGCATCTCGACCACCTGCGCACGCTGGTCGACCGCGGTGGATGGGACGCTGTCCTGCGGCTGATCGACTTCCTGGTCGAAGGCGGCCAGGTCGAAGAGCTGGGCAGACTCGCCGATCAGGGCAACTGGCAGGCCGCCGAGCGCTTGGCGAGGCTGCTCGCCCGGCAGGGGCAGGTGGAGCAGTTGCGCACCCGCGCCGACCAGGGTGATAGATATGCCGCTCAACAGCTGGCGGCCCTGCTGGCCGAGCAAGGGCAGGCGGAGCAGTTGCGCGCCCGCGCCGACCAAGGCGATGAGCATGCCGCCACACGCCTGGCGAACCTACTGGCCGAGCAAGGGCAGGCGGAGGAGGCCCTGACCGTCCTCCGTGCGTTCGCCGAGCGAGGGATCCCCAAAGCCACTGGCGATCTGGTCGACATGCTGACCGGACAGGGGCGGGCACAGGAAGCTCTCGCCTTCCTGCGTGCCCGCGCCGACCAAGGCGATGAGCATGCCGCCACACGCCTGGCGAACCTACTGGCCGGGCAGGGGCGGGTGGAAGAGTCCCTGGCCCTGCTGCGCACTCTCGCCGGCCGAGGCGATCAGAACAGCGCTCACCGGCTGGCTGAGCTACTGGCAGAGCAGGGTCGGGTGGAGGAGCTGCGCGCACTCGTCGACCGGGAAGACATGTACGCCCTGCAATTGCTGGCCGGCCTGCTGGACGAACAGGGGAGGGTGGAGGAAGCCGTCACCACCTTGCGCGCGTTCGCCGACCGTGGCCACTGGATCGCCGCTCGGCAGCTGGCCGCGCTGCTGGCGAAGCAGGGCAGGCTGGAGGAGCTACGCGTCCTGGCTGCTCAAGCCGATGTCAGCGCTTGGCTGGTCGATCTGCTGGCCGAGCGGGGTGAGATCGAGGAGCTGCGCGCGCTCGCCGACCGGAAAGACGACTACGCGGCTGAGCGGCTGGCCGAGCTGCTGGCCGCGCAAGGCCGGGAAGAAGAGCTGCGCGCTCTCACCCGTAAAGGCGGCCTGGCCGGCGCAAGGAAGCTGGTCGATCTGCTGGCCCGGCAGGGCAGGCTGGAGGAGCTCCGCACCCGCGCCGACCACGGCGACTGGCTTGCCGCTCTGCGGTTGGCGGAGTCGGCCGCCGAGCAAGGCCAGGTGAAGGAAGCCCTTGTCGAATTGCGTGTGCTCGCGGATCAAGGCAACGAGGTGGCCGCCATGCGTCTGGCCGAACTGCTCATCGGCCAGGGCCGCAAGGAGGAGGCCGTTGCCATCCTGCGAGTGCTCGCCGACCGGGGCATCGGGAGGGCGATCTTGAAGCTGGCCGAGTTGCTGGCAGAACAGGGCAGGGTGGAAGAGACGCCTCTCCTCGCGAAGCCTTTCCAATTCCTGGAGACTCTCCAGCAGTCGGCCGATCCGCTGGCCGGGCAGGAGCGTCTGGAGGAGCTCCGCACCCGCGCCGACCGCGGCGAACGACACGCCGTTCGGCGGCTTGTCGACTCGCTGGCCCGGCAGGGGAGGCTGGAGGAGCTCCGCACCCGCGCCGATCACGGCGACTGGTACGCCGCTCGACGGCTGGCCGACTCGCTGGCCCGACGGGAGCAGGTGGAGGAAGCCGTCACCATCTTGCGCGCGCTCGCAGACAAGGGCGATGAGGACGCCGCCCGGAACCTGGCCGAGCTACGTTCCCGGGGACAGAGCGCTCCGGAATCCTGAGCGAAGAAAGCAGCGAATGAACGGCACGCCCGATGGTGTCGGGGATGTGGGCGTTCGTCGGCTCTCAACTAATCGGGCTGGGAATGCGTCTCAACGCAGGACCTTTTCGTTGGGATCGCTGCAGGGGGGTCGCCGTGGATCGGCGTCAAGTGCTCAGTTCGTGTCTCGCGGCGGTCGCCGGGGTGGCGGCCGGGGTGGGGCCTGGGCTGTGGCATCGGGATCGGGAGGTGAGGCCGGTCGCGGTGGCGAGTCGTACGCCCGCGCCTCCGCCGGATCCGGGGTTCGCTCCCGCCTCGTCGCTGCGGGCGTTGAAGAGCCCCATTCAGACGTTGCATGATCTGACTCCCGCGGCGCCTCCCAACGCGGTGGCGCTGACGATCGATGACGGGCCGCATCCGTACTGGACGCCGATGGTGCTGGACGTGCTCGCCGAGTTCGACGTTCCCGCCACCTTTCATGTGATCGGCGAGCAGATACCGGAGAACGCCAAGCTCATCCAGCGCATCGTCGACTCGGGGCACCAGATCGCCGACCACACCATGACCCATCCGCTGTACCTTCCCGGTCTGCCGGCCGAGCAGATCGAGAAGGAGATCTCCGAGACCCACGATCGCATCGCTCAGACGTGCTCGGTGGCACCGCGCTTCTTCCGGGCTCCCGGTGGCAACTGGTCTCAGCAGGTGCTGGACATCGCGGCCTCGCATCAGATGATCTGCGTCGGCTGGGCGGTCGACCCTCGCGACTGGGCGCGTCCCGGCACGTCGAGGATCACCGCCGGGCTCGAGGCCGCTCAGCCGGGTGACATCCTGCTGTGCCATGACGGCGGCGGCGCCCCGTATCAGACGGGCG
>JAFACJ010000746.1 GCA_023425615.1 Actinomycetes bacterium | reverse complement strand
GCGGGCGGTGACCACGAGCGCGCCCTCGGCGTCCCGGTACTCGGTGATCTGTTCCGTGAAGAGCAGCCGTCCCGCTCTGCCGGTCTTCTCCCAGCTCCGTCCCTGGCGGGTCTCGGCGGTCAGCACGTCACCCGCCCTGAGCGGGCGGTGGTACTCGAAGTGCTGCTCGGCGTGCAGGCCGCCACCGCCTTCCAGGGCCGTGCCGTGACCTCCGCCGGAACCGAACCACTCCTCCCCCGGCTTGGGGCGCAGCGGATACGCGTCGTCGAAGTGCGCGGAGGCCATGGTGAAGGTCGGCGGGGCGACGGCCCTCCCCTGAGGGTCGGCCAGCTCCGCGTGGTAGGCCGGATCGTCGTCGCCGATGGCCCGCGCGAAGGCGAGCATGTGGCCCGGCTCTATGGGGAACCTGGTCACCGCCATACGTTTCGTCCTCTCCTTGGAGCCGCCGCGGGAGCAGAGCCGCGGCGGCGGGTTTCGGTCAATCCCGCGGGGTGCCGAGCTCGCCGAGCACCTCGTCGGTGTGCTCGCCCAGGGCGGGCGCCCCCGAGCGCGGCTTGTCCTCCATGCCCCAGAAGGCGACCGGTGTGGCCACGGTCCGCAGCGGAGGCGTCCCGCCCATCCCCGGCTGTTCGACGAAGGCGCCGATCGCCTCCGCCTGGGGGTCGGCGGCGATCTCGGCGAGTGTCTGCACGGGCGCCCACCACACCTCCGCCGCCGCGAAGCGCGCCGCCCACTCCTCCAGCGTCCGCCGCGCGAACTCCTGGTCGAGTGCCTCGATCAGTTCCCGCCTATGCCGGATCCTGGCCCTCGCCGTCGCGAACCGCTCGTCCTCGCCGAGGTCCTCGCGCTCCAGCGCCCTGAGCAGGCCCGGCCAGTGGCGGTCGCCTTCCAGGGCGACGAGCCAGAACCAGCGGCCGTCCCCGGTCCGGTAGCTGTTGTACAGGGGCGTCTCATGCTCGGTCCGGGGACGGGTGCGGCCGCGTTTGCCGAAGAAGTTCTGCAGGGCGAGATCGTTACCGATCGCGTAGGCGCCCGACCGCAGCAGCGAGACGTCCACCACCGCGCCCTCTCCGGTGCGCTCCCTGTGCAGCAGCGCGGCCAGCACCCCGGCGACGAGATTGGCGGCGGCGGCCCGGTCGCCCAGGCCCGGGCGGATGGCGGGAGGCGGCTCCCCTTCGGGGTTCAGCGTCGCCGCGATGCCCGAGCGCGCCCAGAACGCCGAGACGTCGTAGCCTGCCTGGTCGCGGTCGGGCCCCGACCAGCCGTATCCGGTCAGCGTCCCGACGACCAGCCGCGGGTGGCGCGCCCGCACCGCCTCGGGGTCGAGGCCGAGGCGTTCGAGGGCTCCCGGGCGCATGTTGGTGACGAACACATCCGCCCGCTCCAGCAGCAGTTCCAGGGCCTGCCGGTCGCGGTCCTCGCGCAGGTCGAGGACGATGCCCCGCTTGCCGCGGTTGTCGGTCTCGAACGGGGGCGAGGCGTCGAGGTCCTTGCCGACGTGCCGGAGCGTGTAGCGGTACGGGTCCCCGCCGGGAGCCTCCACCTTGACCACCTCGGCGCCCCAGTCGGCCAGCATCGCGGCCGCGGCCGGAGCCGCCACCCACATGCCGAGCTCGACGACGCGACATCCCTCCAGCGGCAGCACCGCGCCTCCACTTGCTTCCGGAACAGCATCTATGAATCATTTAACTATATACACTAATCTACCGCCTATCTCCACGGCTGTCCCGCCGTGGAGACCGCACCAGAGCCGGAGGGCAGCCATGCGCCGCACGATCTTCACCGAGGAACACGACCTCTTCCGCCAGAGCGCCCGCACGTACTTCGAGCGCGAGTGCGCCCCCCACGTCGCGGAGTGGGAGCGCGAGGGCCAGGTCAGCAGGGAGGCATGGGCGGCGGCGGGCAAGGCCGGGCTGATCGGCTG
Organism: Actinomycetes bacterium; assembly: GCA_023425615.1. Lineage (GTDB taxonomy): Bacteria > Actinomycetota > Actinomycetes > Streptosporangiales > Streptosporangiaceae > Actinocorallia. Next base: position 3,809 of record JAFACJ010000746.1, on the reverse strand, counting down.
GGAGTTCCCCGAGGAGTACGGCGGCCAGGGCCTGCGGGACTTCCGCTACAACGCGATCATGGCCGAGGAGATGGCCGCGACCGGTTCCGTGGGCATCGGCCTCGGCCTGCAGAACGACGTCATCCCCCCGTACCTGGGCGGCCTCACCACCGACGAGCAGAAGGCACGCTGGCTGCCCGGCGTCATCAGCGGTGAGACCATCTGCGCGCTCGCCCTCTCCGAGCCCGGCGCCGGCTCGGACCTGAAGGGCATCCGCACCACCGCACGCCGCGACGGCGACCACTGGGTGATCGACGGCTCCAAGACCTTCATCACCAACGGGATCCTCGCCGACCTGGTGGTGGTCGCCTGCAAGACCGACCCCGAGGCCGGGCACAAGGGCATCAGCCTGATCGTCGTGGAGCGCGGCGCCGCGGGCTTCGAACGCGGCCGCAAGCTGGACAAGGTCGGCATGAAGGCGCAGGACACCTCCGAGCTGTTCTTCCGGGGGGTGCGGGTCCCCGCCGAGAACCTGATCGGCCAGGAGGGCCGCGGCTTCTACCACATGATGGGCAACCTGCCCACCGAGCGCCTTGCCATCGCGGTCTCCTCCCTCGCCGCCGCCGAACGCGCCTTCACGATCACGATGCAGTACGCGGGCGAGCGCACCGCCTTCGGGCAGCCCATCGGCAGCTTCCAGGCCAACCGCTTCGCGCTCGCCGACATCCGCGCCAAGCTCAACGCCGCCCGGGTCTACCTCGACGGCTGCACCATGGCCCTGGTCGAGGGCCACCTGACCGCCGACGACGCCGCCGCGGCCAAGTACTGGACCTCCGAGACCGCCTGGGAGGTCATCGACCGCTGTATGCAGCTCTTCGGCGGCTACGGCTATGTCAACGAGTACGAGATCGCCAGGATCTGGCGCGACAACCGCGTCCAGCGCGTCTTCGGGGGCACCTCGGAGATCATGAAGGAGATCATCGGCCGTTCGCTGGGCCTGTGAGGGACGACGAAGCCCACCCCCACCCCCGCACAGGAAGGCGCACCATGCCGAGAACCGAAGACGGAAGACCCCTGTCCCTCGCACACCGTCCCGCCGACACCGACGAGGCGATCTGGGAGACGACGGTCGGCGACCTGCTCCGCGACAACGCCGCCCGCCACCCCGACCGTGCCGCGATGATGTGGCCGCAGGACACCGAACTGCGGCAGATGACCTGGTCGCAGCTGCTGGAGGCGGCGGAACGCGCCGCCTCCCTCATCCTCGGCCGGATCTCGCCCGGCGACCCCGTCGCCGTCTGGTCGGCGAACTCACCGGACTGGGTGGTCCTGGAGTACGGGGCCGCGCTGGCCGGAACCCCCCTGGTCCCCGTCAACACCGCTCTCACCGACCCCGAGGTCGCCTACCAGCTCCGGCAGTCCGGCACCCGGCTGCTCCTGGCGGCTGAGACCTTCCGGGGACGGCCGCTGCGCGAACGCGCCGAGGCCCTCGCCGCCGGCCTTCCCGTCCCGTGCCCCGTGCTCGGCATGGACGCCTGGCGCACCGCCCCGCCGCCGGAGCCGGGCTCCCTCCCCCGGCCGTCCCCCGAGTCCACGTTCCTCATCCAGTACACCTCCGGCACCACCGGCACGCCCAAGGGCGCGCTGCTCGGCCACCGGGCCTGTGTGAACAGCGGCCGGTTCGGCATGGCCAGGCTGTACGAGGGCGACGGGCACGAGATCTACTGCACGCCCCTGCCGCTCAACCATGTCGGCGCCTCGGTCTGCGGCGTGCTCGCGATCGCCTCCATCGGCGGCACCCTGGTGCTGGCCCCCTCCTTCGACGCCGAGGCCGTCCTGCGGCTGGTCGAGCGGTCGCGGACCACGATCCTCGGGCTGGTGCCCACGATGATGAACGACATCCTGGGCCTTCCGGACCTCCACGCATACGACCTGAGCAGCCTGCGCGTGGTCTGCGGCGGAGGCTCGGTCGTTCCGCCCCCGCTCGTCCGGCGTTTCGAGGACGCTCTGAAAGTGCAGCTGAACGTCGGCTACGGGCAGTCCGAGAGCCCCTACGCGGCCTCCACCGACCTGTCCGACAGCGATGCGCACAAGGCCGAGACACTGGGACGTCCCTGCGCCCACCGCGAGGTGCGCATCGCCCGTCTCGGCACCGGCGAGACCGCCGGGATCGGCGAGCACGGCGAGCTGCTCATCCGCTCGCCGCTGAACATGACGGGCTACCACGACCGCCCGGAGGAGACGGCCCGAACCCTCGACGCCGACGGCTGGCTGCACACCGGCGACATCTGCAGCATGGACGAGAACGGGGTGCTGCGCATCCACGGGCGCAGCAGAGAAGTGATCATCCGCGGCGGGGAGAACATCTATCCCCGCGAGGTGGAGGAGGCGCTGCTCGACCACCCCGCCGTCGCGGACGTCGCTGTCGTCGGGCTGCCCGACGACCGCCTCGGCGAGACGGTCGCGGCCTTCGTCCGGCTCGTCCCCGGAAGCACCGCCGGGAACGACGAGCTCGACGCCTTCGCCCGGGACCGGCTCGCGGCGTTCAAGGTGCCGCGGGCATGGCACTTCGTCGAGGGCTTCCCGCTGACGGCCTCCGGCAAGATCCGCAAGCACGTCCTCCGGGAGAGCGTGTCCCGGGACCCGGCCTAGGCCGGCCGCCTTCTGGCGGCCGGCCGGTCAGAGGAGGTCGGCCGCCAGATTGGCGACATTGGTGAGCAGGGAGGTGCCGCGGCGGCTGAGGTCGTATCCCGTCAGGGGGTAGCCGTTGCACAACCACGCGAAGGACAGGCCCGTCTCCGGGTCCATGAAGGCCAGCTGGTACGCCGAGCCGCTGTTGCCGTAGAGGGCGGGCGAGCCGGTCGAGGGCAGGTTGCCTCCGGCGTCCGGGCCCGCGACGGTGACGAAGAGCCCCATCCCGACGCGTTTGGTGCCCCCGCCGTACAGCTCGTCGCCCGCCGGGCGTTCGGCGAAGCGCATCCGCCTGCCTTCGGCGACCGCGTCGCCGCGCCACAGGTCCGTGTACTCCATCGCCTGGTAGAACAGCGCGACGTCCGCGGCCGTGCCGACGAGGGAGTGGCTGGGCTCGCCCGCGGCCAGCACCTCGGGCCTGGCCAGGTACCAGGCGCCCCACGGGTCGGGTTCCTGGTCCTCGCTGGTGCGGTCGGTGGCGATCATCGGGGCCACGGTGCCCGCCTGCCGTTCGACCGGTACTCCCAGCTCCAGACTGGTCAGGCCGAGCGGGGCGGTGATGCGCTCGCGCAGGTAATCGCCGAAGGGCAGGCCCGTCCGCCGCTCCACGATCTCGGCGATCAGCCACGCGGCCGAGGTCAGATGGAACTGGAAGCGGCTGCCGGGCGGGTAGTCCAGCCGCCACTTCCCGAAGGCCGCGCGCCTCTGTTCCCTGTCGCACATCTTGGGGTATCCCAGCGGCGCGAACGGGAAGCCGGCGGTGTGCGTGAGCACCTGCTCGACGGTCACCTTCTCCTTCCCGTTCGGCGCGAACTCGGGAATGATGTCGGCGACGTGCTCATCGAGCCGCAGCGCGCCCTCCCCCAGCAGCTTCCACACCGCTCCCGCCACCACGGAGCGGCCCACGGACTGCAGGATGTACCGGGTCTCGGGGCCGGCGTCCCCCCACGTCTCGAAGGCCACCAGGCGGCCCTCGCGGGCCACGGCCACCTGGGCGGACGGCAGCCACCCGTTCTCGACCTCCAGCCGGATCCGGCGCAGCAGCACCTCCAGCTTGGCGGTGTCGATCCCGGCTTCCGCGGGGTCGGCGAGCGAGCGGTCGATCGGAGCGACCATGGGCATCCTCCTCGGTCGGCCGG
>JAFACJ010000659.1 GCA_023425615.1 Actinomycetes bacterium | reverse complement strand
CTCCACCGGAGGGCGCCGTGCCCGGCCCCGGCTCGTGGCCGCCGGTTCAGCCGGCCAGGTCCACGAAGATCTTGCGCCAGTCGTCCGGCACCGGCTGGCCCGTCGCCTTCATGAAGGCGACGAGCCGCTCGGCGGCCTGCGGGTCGACGGCGGGCTCCCTGGCGATGGAGTTGCCCTTGCGCTGGTCCTCGACGCCCGCCAGCACCGCCTCCTTGGGGCTGCCGTCGAAGTGGTTCTTGTACATCCACTCGTCGACCGTCGCGGAGTCCTCGTAGACCAGCTTCTGCGCCTCCCCCAGTGCCTTCCTGAAGTCCTCCACGAGCTGCTTGTTGTTCTTGTAGAAGTCCGGGGTGACCGCGACGACCGACGTCAGGGTGTTGGTCAGCTCGGGCACCTCGCCGCCGCTGACGTTGATGAAGACCTTCGCGTAGCCCTCGGACTCGGCCACCTGCGGGTAGGGCGCGCCCATGCTGCCGGCGAGGACCTTCTTGCTCTTGAGCGCGGCCAGGGTGCCGGAGGTGGAGCCCAGCGAGTTCATCTTGAAGTCGTCGTCGGACAGGCCGGCGAGCTGGAACATGTACTTGGCCATGTAGCTGCTCGACCCCTGGGGGCTGGAGACGCCCCACGGCTTGCCGGCGAGGAACTTCATCTTGTCCGCCAGAGGCGAGTCCTCCTTCAGGCCGCTCTCCTTCCAGCCGTCGGCCGTGATGAGGACCGACTCGGGGAAGCCGTTCCCGATCTGCGCGATGATCGGGAACTCCTGGCCCTGCTCCAGTGCCGCCACCGGGTTCACCGACGAGGTGATCGCCATGTCGGTGCTGCCGCCGAGCGTCGCCTGAAGGCCGCCGCCGCCGTGGACCTCGACGAGCGAGGTCTCGATGTCGTACTTCTCGAAGATGCCGTTGCCCTGGGCGTACAGGATGGCCGAGTTCATCGTCGAGATGAACGGGGCGGCGATCCGGATCTTCCGGTTGCCGGTCTTCGCGTCCGCCTCGATCGTCTTGCCGCCGCCACCGCAGGCGGTCAGCAGTCCGGCTCCGAGCAGCACGCTCAAGGCGATGCCGACCGTCCGGAATCCACGGCGGGAGGATCTACGGGGGGTGGGGGTCATCCTCTTGCTCCTTCACCTTGCCACAGCGCGACCTTGCGCTGCACAGCTCCTAGGACCGAGTCGATGGTCATCGCCGTGATCGTGATCGTCAGCACCGCGACGAGCACTCCGGCGGAGTCATAGCGCTGGCCCGAGTCCAGGGCCAGGTGCCCGAGTCCCTGCGAGGAGGCGACGAACTCACCGACCACCGCGCCGATCAGCGCGACCGGGAACGCCACCCGCAGGCTGGTGAGCAGCCAGGTCGTCGCCGACGGCAGATAGAGGCCGACGATGACCTGGCGCTGGTTCGCGCCCATCAGGCGGAACTGGTCGAGCAGGTTGCGATCGATGCGCCGGGTGGCGTTCCAGACGTTGTAGAAGATCACCCACATACAGGAGAACGCCGCGACGAACACCTTCATGGTGAGGTCGACGCCGACCCAGACCACGATGAGCGGCGACAGCATGATCTTCGGCATCGAGTAGAGCATCGCCGCGAACGGGGCGATGATCCGCGAGGTCGACTCGTAGATGCCGAAGAGCAGGCCCAGCGTGCTGCCGATCAGCGCGCCGATCAGGAAACCGAGGCCGCAGGCGCGCATGGTGTAGCCCAGGTGCGAGAGCAGCTCGCCGCCCTCCATGAACTCGCCGAAGCGTTCGACGACCATCGTCGGGCTGGAGATGACGAACACCGGGAAGAGCGTGCCGCTGGCCAGCTGCCACGCCGAGCAGAAGGCCACCACGACGGCGAGCCTGATCGACCAGACCTTGGCCTGGTCGGCCAAGCGGTCCTGACGCGGTGTCCGTTCCCGTGCCGGCCGTGCGTCCGACGTCTTCTCCGGCGCCGGGTCGAGCGCTGCTGTCGTCATGAGGCCGCCCTCCGGCCGCCGGTCGCGGCCTGGTCGTCGTCGTCTTCCCGAAGCGGCCGGCTCAACGCGACGCCGTCGTCGGAGAGGTTGCCGGCGATCGTCTTCCACAGCCTGGCCTCGTGCTCGGCGTACGCGGGCGCCTGCCGCAGCTCGGTGAACGGGACACCGCGCGGGAGGTCCTCCAGCCCGTCGATCTGGTCGATGGTCCCCGGCGCCCCGGCCATGGCGACCACCTCGTCGCCGAGGGTCAGCGCCTCGGACAGGTCATGGGTCACGAAGATCGTGGTGAGGTCGGTGCCCTCGATCCGCGATTTCAGGAACTCCTGCATCCGCACCCGGAGCACCGCGTCCAGGGCGCCGAACGGCTCGTCCATGAGCAGCAGCCTCGGTGCGGTGACCAGGGTGCGCCCGAGCTGGACGCGCTGCCGCATGCCTCCGGACAGCTCGCGCGGGTAGTGGTTGAGCCAGTCGCCGAGACCGACGCTCGCCGCCATGTCGGCGGCCCTCTCGTTGCGCTCGGCCCGCGGCACGCCGTTCAGCTTGAGCGGCAGCGCGATGTTGCCCAGGACCGTCTTCCAGGGCAGCAGCGTCTCCCGCTGGGTGACGTACCCGATGCCAGGGTGGAGCTTGCTCCACTCCTTGCCGAGGTACCGGAACCTGCCGCTCGATACCTTCAGGAGGCCGGAGCACACGTGCAGCAGCGTGGACTTCCCGCAGCCGCTGGGTCCGACCACGCACACGAAGCGCCCCTTCGGCACGGTGAGGTCGACGTCCACCACCGCGGGACGGACCACCCCTTTGCCGGGGTAGCGCACCGTCACATCCTTGAACTCCACCACGGGCGCCTCTGCGTCGTCGGCACCGGTGGCTGGAGGCGAAACATCGCCCAACTCTCAGTCCTCCTCAACCTGCTTCGTGAGCTCGAGCAGTCCGGGAACGTCTTCTGCGATACGGGCTTCCGCATCCCACGGACTGACGCGTTCCTCGCGGCACCGTCCTCGTGCCGCCGGAGTCTGCGCTTGGTCTCCGCTCGGGCCCGGAGATCTGCGGCGACCAGGTGTATACAGACTACTGGCGACGGCTCGTGTGTCAATAGTCACACCAGGGCAAATCGACCTTACAAACGGCGGCCCGGAGCCTGACGAAGCCTCACAAACGGGTGCGGCGAGCCCGCGAGCACCGCATATGCGTCGGGCGGGCGGGCCGGGAACGGCTCACGATCTGCCTGAAATTTTGGCTACTGTATTCTTTCGTCACCCACGTCGTTCCCCTCGGAGGTAGGGCATGGCACTACGGCTACGCGGAACTTTCTCCCCCAACCGGCGCGTGGCGCCGCTGGTCGACGGCACGGTCCAGGCCAAGGGCATCGAGATCTCCTGGGAGCAGGGCAAGGCCGGCGACCTGCACTCCATGCATCTGCGCGACAGCGCGCACGAGGTGTTCGAGTTCTCGATCTCGAACTTCATCGTCACCCGGGAACGGCCGAGTGACCTGTGGGACTGGGTGATGATCCCGGTCTACGCCAGCAAGGCCACCCTCGGGCTGAACACCTGGGTGAACGCCGAGGCGGGCGTCGAGAGCGGCGCCGACCTGAAGGGCAAGAGGTTCGGGATCCCCGACTACACCATGACGGCGGGACTGTGGTTCCGCGCGCAGCTGGAGACCCTCTGGGGCATCCGGCCCCAGGACATCGAGTGGTACATCGGACGGCAGGGCGAGGAGAGCCACGGCCGGCAGATGGGCTTCGAGGCGCGTCCGCCCCAGGGCGTGCGGCTGCACTGGACCGGCGGCGGCGATGTGAACCGCATGCTCCAGACCGGCGAGCTGGACGCCGCGTTCCCGGCGGGCGGGACGGCGATCGACACCTCCACGGGCAGGGTCGTGCGGCTCTTTCCGGACGGAGGACGCCGGTTCACCGCCGACTTCCAGCAGAAGACCGGCTTCCTCCCGGTCAACCACGCCGTGCTCGTCCAGCGGCGCCTCGTCGAACGGGAGCCCTGGGTGCCCGAGGCGCTCTTCGAGGCGTTCGAGGCCGCCAAGCGCGAGGCGTACCGGCGCGACCGCAGGGCCGCCGGTGTCTTCCTCGACGGCAACGACGACATCGACTGGCAGACCTCGGTCTTCGGGGAGGACCCGTTCCCGTACGGGTTCGCGGCCAACAAGGCGATGCTCGACATGGCCGCGCGGCAGTCGAACCTGGACGGGCTGACGACCACGCGCTGGGACGTCGAGCAGTTCGTCGCCGAGAGCCTTCGCGACACCTGAGGACCGCCGTCCGGCGGGGGCCCCCCG
>JAFACJ010000650.1 GCA_023425615.1 Actinomycetes bacterium | reverse complement strand
GGGGGGGCCGGGGGTGTACCGGGGGCACGTCTACCGGGTGCTGCGCGACCTGGAGCGGGCGCGGCTGCTCAGGTCCGCCTGGGAGCCCTCGGGTGCAGGGCCCGCGCGACGCCGCTACGAGCTGACGCCAGAGGGCGTGCTGGACCTGGAGGCGTGGGTGCCGCGGATCGCCGCCTTCTCCCAGGTTCTCGACTCCTGCATGGAGCGCTGGGCCGAGGCGTCACGGATGGCGGGGCCGCCCGTACGGGCCTGATGAGGAGGTCTTCATGCCGCGTCAGGAGTTCGCGACGTCCGCAGGACCCGCGTTCGAGGGAGCCGAGGATCGCGCCTTGGCGGCCTTCGCCCTCAGGTCCGCGCCGGGGCTGGCGCTGGCCGGGGAGGCACCTCGGATCGTCCGCGCCTGTCGTGCCATCGCCGCGCGGTTCCGTGGCGGCGGCACGCTCTTCACCTTCGGAGAAGGCGTCGCGGCGGCGGACGCCGCGCATCTCGCCACCGAGTTCGCGCATCCCGTGATCGTCGGCAAACCCGCCTTGGCCGCGGTCTCCTTGAGCTGCGATGCCGGGGCGTGGAGCGGCACGGCCGCCGGGCACGGCGTGGCCGAGGCGTTCTCCGTCCGGCTGGAGGCGTTGGCGGGCCCTTCCGACATCGCGCTCGGGCTGTGTTCCGACGGCGGCGTGAGCGTATGGCGCGGGCTGGAGGCCGCCCGGAGCCGGGGTGCTCTCACCGTCGCCTTGACCGGCGAGGGGTCCTCCCCCGACGCCGACCATGTGCTCGCCGTCCCCTCCCGTGATCCCCGTGTGGTCCGCGAACTGCACGTGACCGTCTACCACGTGCTCTGGGAGCTGGTGCACGTCTTCCTCGACCATCACGGACCGCTACAGGAGTCCTCCGCATGAACGAAAAGACGCCGCGCTGCCACGACGACATCTGCGTCACCTGTTCGGACTCCGCCGTCGCGGTGCGGGTGCGCGAGGTCCTCCCCGGAGGGCTCGCCCTCGTCGAGACCGAGGCGGGTCCCGAGGAGATCAGCGTGGCGCTGGTCGACGCCGTTCCCGGAGACGTCGTGCTAGTCCACGCCAAGGAGGCCATCGCGCGGGTGGAGGACCCGTCATGACCGCGGGCGGGATGGAGGCGCTGTACCCGTTCCTTCACCCGGCCTCCGACGGCCTCGGGACCATCCTGGCCGACGCGGAGGAGTCGACCGCTGAGAAGCTCGCCGAGGTCGCCGGGCTGCGCGAGTCCTTGGCGCCGCGTTTCGCCGGGGCGCTCACCCGATGCGCCTTCGCCCTCGCGGAGTCCTTCTCCGCGGGCGGAAGGCTCCTGGCCTTCGGCAACGGCGGCAGCGCAACCGACGCCCACGCCTTCACCACCCTGTTCGCCGTGCCTCCCCCTCCCGCCGTGCCTCTGTCGGCGTTCTGCCTGCCCCAGGACACGGCGTCCCTCACCGCCCTGGCCAATGACGTGGGTTTCGAATCCGTCTTCTCACGCCGCATCGCCTCCCTGGGCAGGCGCGGTGATGTGGCGGTCGGTCTCTCCACCAGCGGAGGGTCGGTCAATCTCCTCCGCGGCCTGGAGGAGGCGACCCGTCTCGGCATGGTGACGGTCGGCTTCGCCGGATACGACGGCGGCCCCATGGCCGAAGCCGGTGCCGTCGACCACCTCTTCGTCGTCCCCTCCACATCCGTGCACCGCATCCAGGAGGTGCAGGCGACGCTGTACCACGTCCTGTGGGAGCTCGTCTTGGACGCTCTGCGGGATGCGCCGTGACGGACGCGCCGCCACGGTCCAGGGTCCGTATCCGGATCGAGGGCATCGTCCAGGGCGTGGGATTCCGGCCGTTCGTTCATGAGCTGGCCGGACGCTATGGGTTGTCGGGGTTCGTGGGCAATGACGGTGACGGTGTCTTCGCGGAGGCCGAGGGCGAAACCGACGCGCTCGATTCCTTTGTCGCCGACCTCGGCCTGCGGGCGCCGCCCCTGGCTCTCGTCGAACGTGTCACCACCTGTCCGGCGGATCCCGTCGGGGAGCCGGGGTTCAGCATCGTGCCCAGCGTCCAGAAGGCCGAGCGCTCGACGTTGATCCCGCCTGACATGGCCACCTGCGCCGACTGCCTTCGTGAGCTCACCGATCCCGGCGACCGCCGATTCGGGTATGCGCTCACCAACTGCACGCATTGCGGGCCCCGGTTCACCATCACCGTCGACATGCCCTATGACCGATGCAACACCACGATGAGCGGCTTCTCCCTGTGCCCCTCCTGTGAGCGGGAGTACCGCGATCCGGCCGACCGGCGCTTCCACGCACAGCCCGTGTGCTGCCCCCGCTGCGGCCCGTCGCTGCGGCTGCTGGCCGAGGACGGCTCACCCGTTCCCGGAGATCCGGTCCAGACCGCCGCCGCATGGCTGCGGAACGGCCGGATCCTGGCGGTCAAGGGGCTCGGCGGCTACCACCTGGCCGTGCTCGCCGCCGACGAGAAGGCCGTACGCCTGCTGCGCTCCCGCAAGCGCCGTAGGGCCAAGCCGTTCGCTGTGATGGCTCCCCATCTGGCCGCCGCCCACGCCCTCGCCGTCCTCGACGAGACGGCCGTCCGCCTGCTCACCGGGCCCCGCCGCCCCATCGTGCTCGCGCCGCGCAGGACCTCGGCACGGGTCGCCGAAGCGGTCGCACCCGGGGCCGGTGAACTCGGCGTCATGCTGCCTTACACGCCGCAGCACCATCTGCTGGCCGCGCGGCTCGGTGAGGCGTTCGTCCTGACCAGCGGAAACCTCTCGGATGAGCCGATCATCCACTGCGACGAGGAGGCTCTGGAGCGGCTCCGCGGGGTCGCCGACGGCTTTCTGACGCACGACCGTCCGGTGCATGTCCGTGTCGATGACTCGGTGGTCCGGGTTTTCCGGGGGCGGGAGCTTCCGTTGCGGCGCTCCCGGGGCTACGTTCCGGCTCCGCTTACGGTGCACCGACCTTTCCCACGGCCCGTGCTGGCGTGCGGCGCGGAGCTGAAGAACACCTTCTGCCTGGCGAAAGGCGCTCGGGCGTTCCCGTCACACCACATCGGCGACCTGGAGAACCACGCGACGT
>JAFACJ010000595.1 GCA_023425615.1 Actinomycetes bacterium | reverse complement strand
CAGTTCCTCGACATCGGCACCGGGCTCCCCACCGCCGACAACACCCACCAGGTCGCCCAGCGGGCCGTCCCCTCCGCCCATGTCGTCTACGTCGACAACGACCCGCTCGTCCTCACCCATGCCCGTGCGCTGCTGACCGGTACGCCCGAGGGCAAGACCTCCTACCTGGACGCCGATCTGTACCGGCCGCAGGAGATCCTCGCCGGCGCCGAGGAGACCTTGAACTTCGACGAGCCGATCGCGCTGCTGCTGATGGGCATCCTCGGCCATGTCACCGACTACGACGAGGCGCGCTCCATCGTCCGGCAGCTCACCGACGCGCTGCCCTCCGGCAGCTATCTGGCCCTCTACGACGCCACCAACGTCGTCGACCCCGCCACCGCCGAGGCCATCCAGATCTGGAACCGCGACGCCAATCCGCCCTACCTCCTGCGCACTCCGCAGCAGCTCGAGGGCTTCTTCGAGGGCATGGAGCTCCTGCCGCCCGGCGTCGTGTCCTGCCCGCTGTGGCGTCCCGAGTCCGCCGACATCGGCAAGATCGTCGAGATCGACGAGTTCTGCGGCGTGGGCCGCAAGCCCTGACCGCCTTCGGAGGCCGCGCCGAGGAGGCGTCACGTGCCGCCGCGTGTGAAGTACGCGCGCGCCACCTTCTCGGCCGGTTTGCCGTGCGGGGTGTAGGCCAGGGAGCGCGGGGTGGCCTCGCTGCCCGGCCAGTCGTCCCACATCCAGAACAGGACGCCGGCCCACCATTCCTTCTGGCTGAAGGTGGCCAGCAGCGCCTCGTAGGCGGCTGCCTGCTCGCGGTCGTCGCGGGTCTTGGAGACCGTCCAGGAGTACGGCTCGGTGACGGTGCCGTGCTGGCTGGTGTAACCGGCCTCGGTGAAGAGGATCTTCTTGCCGTACGCCGCCGACAGCGCCGACAGCTCTTCGACGTGCGGGGTCCAGGCGTTCTTCAGGGCGGTGACCGAGCGGGTCGGCCGTGACGCCAGCGGCCAGTAGGCGTCTATCCCGATGAGATCGACCTTGTCCCAGAAGGCCACGTTCGCATAGGCGTCGTAGTTCGCCGCGTAGACGAGCTCGCCCTTGAAGCCGGCGCGGACCCGGGAGATGACCTCCAGCCACTCGGCTCGGTGGCCGCTGACCCCGGCCAGCTCCGTGCCGACGGCGAACTGCTCGACGCCGGCCGACGCGGCGAGTTCGGCGTAGTGCACGATGAACGCCCGGTAGGACGCGAACCACTCCGCCGGGTCCCGCGGACGGATCTCGGCCCTGTCCTGGTCGTCCGGCAGATCGACGTGCGGTTTCAGCAGGACCTTCAGCCCGTGCCTCCTGGCCAGCGCGATGACGGCGCGCAGCGACTCATCGGAGGCGCTCTCCTCGGTGCGGTGGATGTCAGAGGAGCGCGCCGTCCTCTGGTACCAGGTCGGGGTGAACTGGATCCAGCGCGCTCCCGTCGCGGCGAGTGCCTCGACATAGGCCGGCGCCTTCTTCGAGGCGTAGTCCGACACCGTCCAGGCGGGGAGCGCGAACCCGTACTGGCGCGGCGGGTCGGCCGCGGGCGGCGGAGAGCAGGCGGCGGCCCCCGCGAGGAGAACCGCCGCCGTCACCGACCGGAGGATCACGGAATGACCGACGCCGGGTCGACGAAGGTGTAGCCCAGGTTCTTGATGCCCTGAACCGTCTGCTGGAGCGGTGTCACCGGGAAGTACGGGTGGTAGAAGAACGAGGCGAAGCCGTCGCGGACCGCCAGGTTGTACTGGGCCGCGCGGATGATGTCGGCGGGGAAGCGCGGCGGGTGGTTGTTGTACGCCTCGGGCTCGTAGTTGCCGAGGTTCTCGGGCAGCACCTTGCCGCCGGTCGCGTCCGTCACCGGGTACGGGAAGAACTGGCCGATGAGCTTGGTGTAGTCGAGGGTGCCGCCGGTCAGCGTCCCCGCCGGGTAGATGCGCCGTTCCAGCGCCGCCGAGAAGACGTTCTTGACGGCCGTGTAGTCGGCGATCGATCCGGCGTAGTGCGGGGTCGTCCAGATCGTCGGGGTGGGCAGGCCGCGCGGCGCGAACAGCTGCCTGCCGGTGTTGATCCGGTTCGTCGCCCAGGTGACGGAGTCACCGGTGACCGGGCCGTCCAGGATGACGCTGTCGTTGGCGTCGACGTGCGCCCGGTAGAACTCGAAGTCGTCGCCGGTGACGCCGTTGTACGGGTTGGCCGCGCTACCGTTCTGGTGGGTGTAGCCGTGCTGGATGATGCGCCCGCCGTGGGCGAGCATGTAGTTCAGCACGGTGAGCACCGCGGGCCGGTCCTGGAGCCTGACGACCTCCGGCACGCCGTTGTTGTAGGTGCCGTTGGGGTCCGTGTAGCGCGGGATGACCTGGAAGCCGTAGGGGATGTCCTCCTGCGCGAGGTACTCGGCGATGTCCTGGAGTTCGTCGGGGTCGCTGTTGGGGCTGATGTCCTCCAGCCGCAGGATCGCCCGGTGCCTGGTCGCGGTGCCGGGCGCCAGCGCGTCGAACAGCAGGTCGTGCCAGGCGATGACGCGGTCGGTCTCGTTGACGTAGGCGTAGGGGATCTCGCCGAGGTAGGTCAGGTTGGACGAGCGGACCGCCCACGGGTAGGGGGTCGCGGGGGTGGTGGCCGGGTCCTGGCCGGTGGCGAGCTGGGTGACCAGCGCGGCGTTGGTGATGTAGGGCTTGATCACGCCGCTGTCCCCCGCCGCCGGGACGGTGCGGGTGAGCGGCTGGCCCTTGTAGTCGACGCGCGCGGTGCCGACCCCGCCGAAGAAGGAGTTCGTGGCGTCCCAGCCGTACTTGGTGCTGAACGCCGAGGCGCCGATCTTGTTGGCGAGGTTCCAGATGTTCATCCCGATCCACACGACGGGCTTCGCCGTGGTGGAGACGTCGCTGTAGAAGGCGTTGGGGATGGCGTCGGGGATGCCGCCGCCGTAGTAGGTCGAGCCGATGTAGATCGTCGCGGTGTGGTTCTCGGTCTCCCCGGCGACATAGTTCTGTACCGGTTTGGCGGTGACGGTACCGAAATGGCCGGCGAGGTTGGCGGTCGCCGTCGCGTAGAGCTCGCCGAGGAACCCGTAGGGGCCCGCGTTGTCGTAGAGCACGAGGGCCGACGTAGCCGGGTCGGCCGCCGCCGCGTGCTTGACGGTGACCACATGCGGCCCGAAGACCGACGACGCCCGGAGCGCCGCCCGGTGCGCGATCTTCTGGCGCACCTTCCCCGGCAGCGGTTTGACGGTGTCGCGCGGCTTCTTGCGGCGCTCCTTCTCCCGTTGCCGTACCCGGTCGGACAGCGCGTTCAGCACGGTGCTGCTCTCGCCGGCGGACGGGATCGTGAACCCCCGGGGTGCCGGTGTCGGCCCCGCGTGGGCGCCGCCCGGCGCGGTGAGGAGCGCACCGAGCACGGTGACGATGACCAGCGCATATTTTGCGCGCATAGCTCTGGACTTCCCTCCGATTGCCCTTGCCGGCGGCCCTGCCCTGCCCCGAGAGGCCACCGGGAAGCCAGTATGAACGGCGACTAAAACACGGTCCACGCTTTACCAGAAGACCACCGGAAGTCACAAAAGTGAAAGCTTTGCCAATATCTATGACTGTCCTAGGCAAAGGGTAATGATCAAGATATCCTGCCTCGTAACGTGATCGTCAAGAGGCAACGCCGACCGGAGGTATGGCCTTTCGGGCGATCGCGTCTGTACAAGGTCCACATGTGGACACATGATTCAACGGGGACCGGAATGTATGCAAAGCTGCCCCTCGGCATGCTCTTCGTCCTGCTCGGCGTGGCCGCCATGCCGGGTGCCTCGCCTCCCGTCCAGGTCGCGAGAGTCCTGATGGCACTTGCCGGGGCGGGTTTCGGACTCTATCTACTCTTCTCGCTGGGAGTCCTTTTCGCCCGGTTCCGAATGCGCGTTCCGGCGTCGAGAGGGCGGCGCACCCCGTGATCATCGCCGTCGGCATCGGGCTCAGCCTCGCCATGATCGCCATGGCCCTCGGCTACAACGGCGGCATGCTCCTGCTGTCAAGACGCCCCCTAAAAGAACAGACCGGACAAGTCGGACGCTCACGTTTCTATATCTTCCTCGTCGCTTGCCTTAACGAGGAAAAAGTGATCGATGCGAGCCTGACCCGCCTTTCCAACGTGCCAGGGGAAACCCTCGTCCTGGTCATCGACGACGCCTCCGATGACCGGACGGCGGAGATCGTCCGGCGCGCCGCCGGCAACGTCAGGCTGTGCCGCCGCACCTTCCCCGACGCCCGCAAGGGCAAGGGCGCCGCCCTCAACGCGGGGCTGGCGTATCTGCGCCACTCCGGTCTGCTCGCCGGACGCCACATCGACGATGTGATCATCTGCGTGGTCGACGCCGACGGCAGGCTCGACCGGCACGCCGTCATGGAGGTCGACCCGTACTTCGACGACCCGAAGGTCGGCGCGGTCCAGATCGGCGTCCGCATGTACAACCGCCGCAAGGGGCTGCTGGCCCGGCTCCAGGACATGGAGTTCGTCGTCTACGGCGAGATCTTCCAGAACGCCCGCCGCCACCTGGGCAGCGTGGGGATGGGCGGCAACGGGCAGTTCATGCGGCTGTCCGCGCTGGAGTCCCTGCCCGAGGAGCCCTGGAGCGACTGCCTCACCGAGGACCTCGACCTCGGCGTCCGCCTCATCGCCGCGGGCTGGACCAACGCCTTCTGCGGCGCGACCGCCGTCTCCCAGCAGGCGGTCCTCTCCCTGCGCCGGCTGGTGCGCCAGCGCTCCCGCTGGTTCCAGGGGCACATGCAGGCCGCGCGCAAGCTCTACCCGCTGATCCTGCGCGAGATCGACGGCCGTGCCGCCGCCGACCTGCTCTACCACCTGTCGAGCCCGATCCTGCTGCTGCTCACCTCGCTGCTGCCGATCAGCTTCGTGATAGCGCTCGCCGACTCGGTGTGGCGCGGCGAGATCGGCCCGCTGTGGTTCGCCTGGTTCTACACGATCACCTTCGGCATCGCGTACGCCTACGGCCATGTCTACCGGCAGCGCGAGAAAGAGGTGGGGAGGTTGCGCTCCCTCCTCATCGGACACGCCTACATCCTCTACGGCTACATCTGGTTCGTCTCCGGATGGTGGGCGCTGTGGCGCTACATGTCCGGCGAACAGGGCTGGCTCAAGACCGCTCGGACCTGACCCACCGCCATCATGTCGGGAGCACGCATGCCCACCTTCCCGGAGCCGATCCGTGCCATGATCGTCCTCGGTACCCGTCCGGAGGCCATCAAACTCGCCCCGGTCGCGCGTGCCATGTCCGAGGACGCCCGCTTCGAGCCCGTCGTCGTCAGCACCGGCCAGCACCGCGAGATGCTCGCGCAGATGCTGCATCTGCTGGAGGTGAGGACCGCCGCCGACCTCGCCGTGATGCGCGAGCGGCAGGACCTGGCCGGGCTGACCGGAAGGCTCGTGGACGGGCTCGGCCGCACCATCGCCGGGTCGCGGCCCGACCTCGTCATCGTCCAGGGCGACACCACCACCGCGATGTGCGGGGCGCTGGCCGCCGGCTACCAGAAGGTGCCGGTCGCGCACATCGAGGCGGGGCTGCGGACCGGCGACCTCGGCAACCCGTTCCCCGAGGAGATCAACCGGCAGCTCATCAGCAGGATCTCGCGCTGGCACTTCGCGCCCACCGAGCGCTCGGCCGGGCATCTGCGCAGGGAGGGGATACCGGACGAGCGGATCGAGGTGACGGGCAACACCGTCATCGACAACCTGTTCTGGATGCTGTCGCGCGGCCAGGGGGCTCCGGCGTTCCGGACCGGCCTGCGCAGGATCCTCGTGACACTGCACCGGCGCGAGAGCCAGGGCGAGGAGATGACCGCGATGGCCCGCTCGCTGCGCCGGCTCGCCGACCGCGGCGACTGCGAACTCCTGCTGCCGCTGCACAAGAGCCCCGCCGTCCGCGAGTCGCTGCTGCCGGTCCTGGACGGCCACGCCCGGGTGACGGTCGTCGAGCCGCTGGGGTACGCCGACTTCGCCGCGACGCTCGCCGCGTGCGATCTGGTGCTCACCGACTCGGGCGGGGTGCAGGAGGAGGCGCCCAGCCTGGGCAAGCCCGTCCTGGTGCTGCGGGCCACGACCGAGCGCCCCGAGGCCGTCGAGGCGGGCACCGCCAAGCTGATCGGCACCGACCCCGCCGTCCTCTACCATGAGGCGACCCGACTGCTCGACGACCACGACCTGTACGCCCGCATGGCGGGCGCGGTGAACCCGTTCGGCGACGGAAAGGCCGCCGAACGCATCATCGCCGCGCTGGCCCGCGACTACGGCCTCCTGCTCGCGGGAGCGCTGAACTGAACCGACCACCGACCGACGGGCATCCCTGTGACAACCCCCCGCGGCGTCCACCGCCGGCGTGTGAGACGCCGTCGCTGGCCTTTCCTCCTGGGGGCGGCGCTGCTGATCCCGGTGGTGCTGTGGCTACAGCCGTTCACCCGCGACGACGGCCCTCGGGAGGCCTTCGCGCGCTGGAAGGACGGCACCGTGCACGGCCCGTGGCTGTCGGTCTTCGACGGCCACGGGCGCAACGGCATCCGTGACGGCGTCATCGGCATGCGGCCGATGCCGCCGACCCAGCCCGCCGAGACCCACGCCGGCCTCATCATCTCGGTGGCGCACTACTCGGACCTCTCCTTCACGCTGGAGACCCGGACGATCGAGGCGCTGCGCGAACCGCAGGGAAATCCGTGGGAGGTGTCCTGGGTCGTGTGGGCCTACACCGACCCCGAGCACTTCTACTATCTGACGCTGAAGCCGAACGGCTGGGAACTGGGCAAACGCGACCCCGCCTACCAGGGAGGGCAGCGGTTCCTGGCCACCGGCCGCCGCGCCTTCCCGCTGGGCGGCTGGTACTCGGTGAGCGTCGAGCAGCGTGGCGCCACCCTGAAGGTCGGCGCCGAAGGAGAGGAGCTGACCACCTTCACCGACCAGGAGCGGCCCTACCTCTCCGGCGCGGTCGGCATGTACAGCGAGGACGCGGCCGTGGAGTTCCGGAACATCGAGATCACCGGCTGACCCGCGGGCCTGAGGCAGGGGAAGCCGTCCGCATCTTCGGGATCGTCGGTATACGGCTAAAGCTTTGTCCCGTATGGCCGTCTGCGGGTTTCACGGAGCCGATGATCGCCCATGTCAGTGTTGTTGATCGATTTCAGGAGCGCCGACATGTCACACGGACTGAACACCGGCGATTCGGCTTGGGTGCTCGTCAGCTTCGCGATGGTGCTGCTCATGACCCCGGGTCTCGCCCTCTTCTACGGCGGCATGGTCAGGGCGCAGAACCTCGTCAGCGTCCTGTACATGAGCTTCGTCT
Source organism: Actinomycetes bacterium (assembly GCA_023425615.1). Taxonomy (GTDB): domain Bacteria; phylum Actinomycetota; class Actinomycetes; order Streptosporangiales; family Streptosporangiaceae; genus Actinocorallia. The sequence goes on along the minus strand of JAFACJ010000595.1, from coordinate 6,276 downwards.
CCATAGCCGTGGTGACCGTCGTCTGGTTCCTCTACGGGTACGGGCTCGCCTTCGGCAAGGACGTGGGAGGGGCCGGCCTGATCGGCTGGGGCGACTGGCAGTTCTTCAGGACCACGCCGAAGGTCCTGCGGGGCGTCATCCCGCTGTACGTCTACTCGCTCTTCCAGCTCGTCTTCGCGATCATCACGGTCGCGCTGATCAGCGGCTCGGTCGCCAACCGCGTCAGGCTCGGCCCCTGGATGGCCTTCGGGGTGGTCTGGGTGACGCTGGTCTATCTGCCGATCGCCCACTGGGTGTTCTCCCAGGGCGGCTGGATCAACCGCTGGGGGGTGCTGGACTTCGCCGGCGGGCTGGTCGTCGAGCTCAACTCCGGGATCGCGGGCCTGGCGCTGGCCCTGGCGCTCGGTCCCTCCCTGCGCTTCCGCCGGGAGGGGCCGCCGCAGCCCAAGAACGTCCCGCTGGTCATGACGGGCATGGGCCTGCTGTGGTTCGGATGGTTCGGGTTCAACGGCGGCTCGGCGCTCACGGACGGCGCCCTGGCGGCGAACGCGGTGGTCAACACCATGATGTGCGGCTGTGTCGCGATGCTGGTGTGGATGACGCTCGAACGCGTGCGCTTCGGGCGGTTCTCCCGGCTGGGCGGTACGACCGGCGCGCTCGCCGGACTCGTCGCGATCACCCCTGCCTGCGGTTACGTCAACCTGTTCGGCGCGACCATCATCGGCATCGTCGTCGCCATCGTCTGCACCTACGCCGTGGAGGTCAAGACGACGGTCGGCTACGACGACACCCTGGACGTGGTGGGCATCCACGGGGCGGGCGGCATCGTCGGCGTGGTGCTGCTCGGGCTCTTCGCGACCGGCCAGTACGGCAAACCCATCGCCGGCCTCTTCTACGGCGGCTCGATCGCCCTGCTGGGCAAGCAGATCGTCGCCGTCATCGTCGTCGCCTGCTACACCTTCATCCTCACCTGGATCATCGGCAAGGTCGTGGACGTCCTGATGGGCTTCCGTCCCCCCGCCCGGGAGGAGACCGCGGGACTCGACACCGAACTGCGCATCGGATGAGCCACGCCGGCACGGGGCGGTGACCGGCGGCGCACGGGACGGCGTCCGCGGCGACGGGCCGCTGCCGTACCTGTTCACCGCGCTCGCCTTCACGACCGGGATGATCGACGCGACGAGCTTCCTGACCCTCGGCCATGTCTTCGTCGCGGCCATGACCGGGAACATCATCATCCTCGGCCTCGGCCTGGCCGGTCTCGGCACGGCGCTGTCCTCGGCGCTGTCGCTCCTGTCCTTCGCGGCGGGGGCGGGCTGCGGCGGCCATGTCGTCCTGCCGCGGCTCGCGCACCGGCACCGCGGCCTGCTGCTGGCGGCCGGCACCGCGGTCCAGGCGGTCCTGGTCTGCGGGGCGGCCGTGCTGGCCTCCCGCTACGGTCTCGCCGGGCCCGGAGTGCGGCGGCCGGTCATCGCGATCCTCGCCTTCTCCCTGGGCTGGGGGTATGCGATCGTGCGCCGCCTGAACGTGCCCGGCCTGAACACGACGGTCGTCACGACCACGCTCACCTCGCTGTTCGCCGAGTCCGTCGTGCCCGGCGGCCTGGACCGGCGGCTCATCTCGATCTGCGCGCTGCTGGCCGGCGCCCTGTCCTCGGGCCTGCTGCACCGGGCGCTCGGCCCGCCGGCGCCGCTGTGGACCGCCGTCCTCGTCCTCACCGGGTGCACCGTGACCGCGTACGCCGCGACCAGGCGCCCCGGTGCCGAACGCTGGCGCTGACGCCTCCCCGAAGGCGGTACGTCACCTCGGAAGGCTGCCGCGCAGCGAGCGGACCTGGGTGGCGACGTCGCCGAGGGGGTCCTCGCCGGAGCGGACCGGCAGGTCTCCCGGCAGCGGCCTCCTCCCCTCGCGGATCGCCATCGCCGTCCCCCTCAGCTCCGCCGAGACCCTCCGTACCTCCCGCTCCGGCGGCGGCCCGGCTCCCCTCTCGGCCCGGACGGAGGCGGCGGTGATGGCGTCCACCAGGCGGTCGAGTTCGATCAGGACCGGCCACCAGGCGGTGCCCTGGCGGCTGGCCGGCGGGGGCTCGGACAGCATCTGCCGCAGGCCGTTCTGGATGGAGTTCAGACTGCGGTGCAGCGCCCGCCTGTCACGGACCCTGGCGTTCCAGGAACCGGTGAACGCCTCGTCCAGGTAGTCGGCTGCCGCCTCGAATCCGGCGATGATGCGGTCGCCGAGCCTGACCCGCCAGCTCTCCGGCCAGAGGCCGTAGCCGAAGACCAGCACGATCAGACAGCCGAGCACGGTGTCGATCAGCCGGGCCGCCACCAGTTCCGTGGAGGGCGCCGAGGAGACCATGTCGAGCAGGAAGAGCATCAGCGGCGTGATCGCCGCCGTGCGCATCGCATAGGACTTGGCCTTCAGCGGCGGGATCAGGCCGCCGAAGAACGCCGCGAGCGGGACCGCGGCCCAGCCGCGCGGGACGATGGCCAGCACCAGCAGGGTGGGGACGGCCGCGACGATCGTGCCGAGAGCGCGCAGCAGGGCGCGGACGAACACCGAGCCGAAGTCGGGTTTCAGTACGACGACCACCGTCAGCGACACCCAGAAGGAGTGCGTCTCGGGAATCCCGAAGAGATGCGGCACCCCTTCCACCTCGGTGACCGCCGAGGCGATCGCCATGCACAGCGCGAGCCGGAGCCCGTACCGCCAGGCCGCCCCGGAGGTGAGGGCCAGCCGGGCGGCCTCCAGCGCCCGGGTCGGCAGGGGCGCGGGCAGGCCGAGCCAGTCCGACCCCTCCAGATCCGTGCTCGGCAGCCGCCGCAGGATGTAGCCGATGCTCCGGGCGAGAGCCGGATCGGCACCGGACGGGGTGATGCCGGCGTCCCGGCGTCCGGTCCTGATGGCCTCCGCCACCCGCCGCACCGTCTCGGCGGACCCCGGCGGCGCCGGCCGTCCGGACCGGATGAGCACGACGATCTCCTCCGCCAGCGGCGCTACCGCGTTGAGCATGCCGACCAGCCACCGCGTCTCGGGGTCCCAGCTCCCCTCCCCGCGGATCTGGTGGCGCAGCAGCGCGTCCTGGGCGGCGTCCATGGCGGTGCTGAGCGCGAACCGGGTGTCGCCCGGATGGGGAGAGGCGTCCAGGAGGTCGGCGGCCCTGTCGTACACGGCGGCGACGGCCCTGCGCTGGGGGTCGGCGCCGGTGTCCCAGACACGCCAGCTCAGCAGCGCCAGCAGGAGGTAGAAGAGCCCGCCCGCCAGCTGCAGCAGCGGAGGCAGCCACAGCTTCCCGACCGAGGCGAGACCGGTGCCGAGCACGTTCATGAACAGCAGGCTCAGCGCGGCGCTCGACAGGACCCTCCCGATCGAGCTGATCAGCCCGGAGACCAACGCGACGAGCGTGGTCGCCGCCACCGTCCACCAGCCGTGCCCGTGGCTGAGCTGGCCGATGACCAGCCCCACCGCGCCGGCCAGCTGCGGGACGAGGAGGCCGAGCACCCTCGACCGGTACGGGCCGACGTCCGGCTGCATCACCCCCTGCGCCATGCCCGCCGCCGCGAGCAGTCCGGCCTGCGGCTCGCCCAGGGCCAGCGCCACCGCGACCACCGTGCCGAACCCGATCGCCGCGCGTATGGTCTCCGGCCAGGGCAGGGGGTCGCGGGACAGCGAGAGCGCCCGGCTCAGCCAGCCTCTCGTGTCGGCCCGTATGCCTCCCGTCGCCATGGCCCGGGTACGTCACATCGCGTGGAACAGGGCGTACAGGAGCGCGAAGACGACGATGCCGAGCAGCAGGGAGACGAGCACGTTCGTGACGGCCTTGGTGTGCTCCCCGCTCTGGGCGAGGTGGACGGTGTCCAGCTCGAAGGTGCTGAACGTCGTCAGCGCGCCGCAGAAACCCGTGCCGAGCAGTGCCTCCACCGCGGTGTCCGTGCCCGCGCCGTGCAGCGCCCCCAGCAGGCCCGCGCCCAGGACGTTGACCGTCAGCGTCCCCCAGGGGAACGCCTTGCCGAACCGCTTCTTCACCTTCGCGTCCAGGAGGTAGCGCAGCATCGCGCCGAACGCGCCTCCGATGAGCACCAGCAGGAAGGTCATGACGTCGCCCCCTCCGCCCGGTCGGCGGGGCGCGGGATCAGCCCTCCCAGCCACAGCCCCACCACGACGGCGATCAGGCCGGCCACCACGCTGACCACCGCGTAGGTGACGCTCAGACCCCAGCTCCCGGCACGGGCCAGTGCCTCTATCCCGTCGATGAGGTGGGAGAAGGTGGTGAAGCCGCCCAGGTAGCCGGTGACCAGCAGCGGACGTGCGACGGGATGCGGCCGCCCCTTCAGCAGGTATGTCGTCAGCGTGCCCATGAACAGGCAGCCGAGGACGTTCACCAGGAGGGTGCCCCAGGGGAAGCCGCCCTGCGCCCCGGGCATCGCCTCGGTGATCAGGTAACGCAGCAGGGCGCCGATCGCGCCGCCGATGGCGATGTCCAGGAACGCGCGCGACTGCATCCCCGGATGGCGGGGCGGTCCCTCCTTGTGCCGGTCCAGGACGGAGGCTTCGGCCCGCTCGCGATGGAACGGGTACTCCTTCGCCCTTCCCGAGTTCTCCACTGCCTTGCCCCCGATCCCTCGATGCCTCCGACGGCGGATGTCACTGCTTGCGGCGGTCGGGCGCGGGCACCCCCAGCAGCAGCCTGCGGACGGCGTCCCATACCCGGATGAAAGCCGCCTCGACCTCGGGTGACTCCGCCCCGAGGAAGCGTGCCCAGGCGCCGCGCTCGTCCGGCAGGACGCTGGCCCCGGCCCGCAGCCCGGTACCGGCCAGCGCCTCGTGCATCGTGTCGGCGACGACCTGCGCGGGCTTCGCGGCGGTGATGACGTACAGGGAGGACAGGACTCCGAACCCCGCCATCACCGCGGGGCCTGTCGCCTCCCCTTCCTCCGGAACCAGGTGGAGCGGGTCGGCGAACAGCAGCCGCCCCTCGTCGTCGTGCACCTCGACATCGCTGCAGTACGCCGTGTAGGCGTGCCGCTCCCCCCGGGCGAGCCGGCCCGCCATCAGCGTCTCACCCAGCACGACGGTGGCGTCCGGGGCGGCGGTGACACCGATCCGCTGGTAGTAGCGGGTGCCGCCGAACGGGATCGTCTTGTCCGGCAGGTACTCCACATAGCCGCCGGGCCCCACGGTGATGTCGACGAGCTGCGTGGCGTAGTCCTGCTCCATCCGGTAGAGCCGGTTGGCGCCCTGGGTGGTCAGGTGCACGGACGCGCCCTCGCCGCAGGAGACATCGACGCGGTAGCGGTCGCCCTGGAGGACGCCGCCCCCCGACGACATCAGCATGACGTACGGCAGGTCCGGCGCCTCGGGATCGAGGTAGAGCGGACGGGTGATGTGCAGCGGTGCCTTCTGGTAGTGGCCGGTCAGCTCCGTGCGGTCGCCGATCCGCTCGAAGGCCAGGTCCAGGATCCCGACCTTGCCGGGGCTGCCGACCGGCAGCGTGGCCGGTACGGCGGCGTGCCGCCGCACCGGCTCGGGCACCCAGGAGGGAAGGTAGCGCTCGGGTGCCAGGCGCCCGCTCCCCGGCGAGCCGCTCCCCGCCCCTACATCGGCGCGGTACACACCGCCCCCGCCCTCGCCTCGATGAACTCGGCGACCTCGGCGATCCCGGTGCCGGCGAGGCAGTCGGTCAGCACGACCGGCCCGTCGCCGCGCACCATCCGCGCGTCGCGTTCCATGACCTCCAGGTCGGTCCGCACGTACGGGGCGATGTCGATCTTGTTGATGACGAGCAGGTCGGAGTCCGTGGTGCCCGGACCGCGTTTGCGCGGCATCTTCTCGCCCTCGGCGGTGTCCAGGACGAAGATGTACACGTCGGCCAGCGCCGGGCTGAAGGTGAGCGTCAGATTGTCGCCGCCGCTCTCGAACAGCAGCAGGTCGAGGTCGGGGAACCGCTCCAGCAGGTCGGCCGCCGCCGCCAGGTTCATGGTCGGGTCGTCCCTGACCGCGGTGTGCGGGCAGGCGCCCGTCTCGACGCCAACGATCCGCTCCGGGTCGAGCGTCCCCGCCAGCGTGCGGCGGACGTGTTCGGCGTCCTCCTGGGTGTAGATGTCGTTGGTGATCACCCCGACGCGGTGTCCCCGCGTCTGCAACCGGGGGACCAGCGCCTCGATCAGAGCCGTCTTGCCGGATCCGACCGGACCCCCGATCCCCACCTTGAAGACCTTCTCCAGTTCCATGTCTCTCCTTATGCGAACGTCGAACGTGTCAGGTGACGAACAGACG
>JAFACJ010000305.1 GCA_023425615.1 Actinomycetes bacterium | reverse complement strand
GGATTTCGACAGCAGGTAGAGGGTCGTGGCGTTGGTGAAGTGGTCGGGGTTGAAGGCTGGTAGCTCCGGCTGCGGGGTGACCCACGTGATGATCTCCTCGTCACGTAGGCATTTGGCCGCTGTCCGGGCGGTCTGGTAGATGCCGTCCCGGGTCTCCACCGCCCCGTGCTGGGTGCCTTGCAGTGAGGAGGCCATCAGCTTGAACCCGCTGGTGGACAGTAGCTCGATCGGGGTGGGGACGCCGGGTTCGTCGAGCCAGTAGGCCACCTGGCGAAGGGTTCCGCCTGAGCTGGCCGCGGCCAGGAACAGCGCCGACAGCAAGTCCTGGGCCGCCGGCCCCCACAGGTCCTTCTTCTGCGGGTCATCGACGGTCAACACGAAGTGCCCGGCCAGCCGGTGGGCGTCCTCGACGGTGTCCAGGCCATCGAGAGGGTTCCACCAGAAGCCTTGACGCTGGTAGGTGATGTGCTGCGGATCGAACAACCACACCTGTTCGCGCAGCGCGGCCGTCGCAGCCCACAAGTCGGCCTTGTTACTGGTCACCACGACCGGGCCGGGTGCCGACAGGACGTAGGGGATGGCCAGCGCCGTCGTCTTGCCAGATCGGGGAGCCATGAACGCGGTGATCGTGTCCTCCCAGGAGGAGAACAGGGTCGGCCCCTTCCCCCGAGGCACCATCAACTCGCCGAGCACGAGCCCTATCTCACCGGCCTCTAGGTGCTCACCGCCCGACAAGGACCGGCGCAGTTGCACGGCCCGAGCCGCCGTGGCGGACGCCGTCATCCCCTCCACTCCTGGATCGCGGGCGAGCGCGGCGACAGGGTCGTCGGGAGCCGTCCACCGCGAGGTCGTGAACTTCCAGCTCCACTACGTCAGGCCTCCGAAGCCTGCGAACATCACCAGCCAGACGAGAACGACCAGGCCGGTGGGAGTCCCGGGCCAGGCGCGTGCGTAGTCCTGGCCGAGCAGGGCGAGGATGAACTCCACCCCGAAGCCCATGACATCGCCCCGGTAGAGGGAGGCCGCTTTGGCTCCCGCCCACAGCAGCCACAGCAGACCGATCGGCGCCCAGCAGGCGAGGAGCACCATCCAGCCGCCCGCCGCCCCGGTATGCCAGAACGACGGCCTGGGCCCGAGCGACCGTGTCATCCGATCGCCTCCTGCCCGATCGTCGTTGTGGACAGGGGTGGCATTCCTCCTGCGGACGGCGGGATGATCCTGGTGTGAGCACGAGCCCAGATCCCGAGGCCCTCGAAGCATTGAAACGGCATGTCTTGGGCAGCCGGGGCACTTCGATCCCGGATCTGCTGCCGCAGAACGCCAAGGCCATCCGCCGTTACGTCGTCTGGAGGCGGTTGCGGCCCCGATATCTCAAGCTCCTGGGTGGCGGGCTCTCGGGGCTGGGCAGGTACTCCAGGGCAGCCCTGGCCCGTGACGCCCGGAAGATCAGCGATGAGGACCTGGTGCGGCTCCTTTCCTGCGGATGGCGTGCTTGTCTGACCGCCGCATGGCTGATCGGCATCGACCGTCGTCGAGACCACCGCGAACTCCTGGGAGATCTCCTCTTGGAGAGCGCCTTCCCTTATGCGGGTCAGGGCTACTGCTTCGCGCTCGCCCGCTTCGGCCGCCCCGAGGACGCCGAGATCCTCGCCGCTTATCTGGACCGCTACCTGCCCAGGAAGGATTGCTACTACGACCAGGGTTGGGCCATGGGGGCGCTGTTGTACCTCGATGCCCGGCTGGGCACCCATCACGCCGAACGCTTCGTCACTACCGGGCTGTGGCAGTCCTCGGCGTATGCGGACAAGGACCCCGCCGACTACCATCAGATGCTTGCCGAGCTCTGCGACGCCGCCGACAGGCTGACCGGCCGCGACAACCGAGAGCAGGCGGAGCCCGGACGGTGAACCCCGCCTCACCGCAGGCCGCTTTCGAAGCCGCGGTCCTGCTTCCTGGAATCCGGCCGGATCGCCTGGTCGGTGTCATACAGCCAGTGCTCGGCTCCCACGAGGGTGAGCTGGACGGGCAGCCCGAGCCGCTCATCGGTCTTGATCAAGTACCGGCCCCGACCGGGATGCCGAGCCCCCGGCTGCCACGTCTCGGGCGCTGACCAGGAGGCGACGAGTTGCTGCTCGGGTTCTGTCAGTGGCGTGATCTCGTGGACGCGGGTGAGTTCGCGGGGTGGTAGTCCGGCCAGGACGGTGATGGCGCTGCGGTCGGCGAACCCGCGGGCTTTGGCGCGGTCTTCTTCGGTGGGGAGTGCGTCGAGGTCGGCGAGCGAGTGGGTGATCATGATGCTGGCCATGCCTTTGGCCCTGTTGAGCCGGGTCAGTGCGTCGGCGTGTTCGACGAGTCCGGGTGCTCCGCGCAGTGCCCGCCACAGCTCGTCCACCACGCCGAAATACGAGCGGCGTTGCCCGCCGAGGGCTTCGGCGGCGTCCACGGTGCCGTAGGCATAGCTCCAGGTGCACAGCATCGCGGCGGTGAGGAGCTTGTCGCCGGCCGCTCCGATGCGGGAGATGTCGACGCTGATGGCGGGCGCATCGAGGTCCAGTGGTGTGGTCGTGGGTCCGTCGAAGACTCCCGCCAGAGAGCCGTGGCACAGCAGGTCGAGGGCGAAGACCAGGTCCCGGACCTCACGTCGGTAGGCGTGCTCGTTGCGGGTACGGGCCACCGACCGCAGTTCGTCGGAGCCGTGTTCGAGGGCGGCCAGTACGTCTGGGACGGTGGGCTCTGCCTGGAGCCGTTCGTCGAGCAGGTCGACCACTCGGGCGAGGATGACTTCTTCGGCGTTGGTGATGCGGTCTTCGCGTACCAGAGTGCACAGCGCGAGCAGCAGCGAGAGCCGCCGTCCGCGGACTTCTGCACGCAACGCTTCGGCTTTGGGCCCGTTCAGTTGGCGCAGGGCGGAGCCGAGAGGGCCGGAGTCCAGAGGGTTGAGGCGGTCCAGGCCGCGGCCGATGTGGATGACCTGGCCGCCCAGGTGCTGGATGAGGGCTGTGTAGTCGGGTTTGGTGTCGCCGAGGATGATGGGTGTGGTGCCGGTGGCCACGGCTCCGGTGACGAGCCGTTTGATGAGGGTGGATTTACCGGTGCCGGGCTGTCCGAGGACGAACATGCCGGGGTTGGTGACCAGCCCGGCTCGGCACCAGGCCAGCGGGTCCAGGCAGACGACCTCCCCGTGCAGCAGATGGCGCCCGATGGGCGTGCCGATGGTCGGGCTTCCGGAACCGGCGACGAAGGGGAAGAGCCCGCACAGCTGGGTCGTGGTCGCCTGGAATTCAGGCGCCGCGGTGACGTTGGCCGCCCGTCCGCCGAAGCGGTGCGGCCAGCCCCAGGTCGGGGCCAGGGGTTCGGATGCGGCCAGTTGCTCGATGTTCAGATGGACCTCCGGGTCAGATCGGTGGGGCAGATACCGCACGGCAGGGTCGTGGCGAACCCGGCGGCCTGCCCGCCCCACAGGACGCGCAGCCGGATCTTGCTGGAATCACCGGCCGACTCCACATCGGCGATGGCGTGCGGAAGCTGTTCGGGGTCGGTGACGGTGACGGTGGCATACAGGGAGACCAGGCACAGCCCGGCTCCGGCGGCTTCCTCGGCCGCGGCCTGGCGGGCACGGGCTGCATCCCAAGCGTCGTGGGCGGTCTCGTCCCGGCCGGTGCGCTGTTTGACCTGGGCGCGGAAGGCTGCGGCGTTGACCTCGTTCTGCAGGACGCGGCTGGCGGTCGCCGAATCCAGAGCCCGGTACTGCAAGGTGACGCGCTTGGGGTAGGGGCCGGGCGCAAGAAGGCGGGCGAGGACGTCGGAATGGACACTCTGGCGGGGCGGTTCCTGCCAAGCCCAGGTGATGCTCGTTCCGCCATCGTGCTCGTACCTGTTCGGATGCTCGACGGCGTGGACGGGCCCGGCATCGGCCCAGCCGAGGAGTTCGGAGGAGTCGGGCTGCCCCAGCGCGCGGGAGACCTCGGCGCGGGAATGCGGGTCGAAGGCCGTGCGGACCGTACCCGCGATCTGGGCGGCGTTCATCCGTCCGGTCACCGCGACCCCGCATCCGCCGAGCCGCCCGGCCAGGGAGTCCAGGATCCGCCCGAGTTCGGCGATGGCCTGGGTGAGGTCCTTGGCCTGGGTGCGTTTGGGGTCGAAGGTCACCGAGACGCGGGTGTCGACCTCCGCGGAAGCGGCGGGAGCCGAGGCGACCAGTTGGCCCAGGATCTCTTGGGCCTCCTGCGGAGCATCTGGCTTGATGGAGGAAGCGACGGCATCGAAGAGCGT
>JAFACJ010000542.1 GCA_023425615.1 Actinomycetes bacterium | reverse complement strand
GGGGGGGGGCGGGCGGGGGGGGGGGCGGGGGTGGGCTGCCGCTTCTCCCACCGGGCTGGGGGAATTCGTGGCGGGCATGATCGCCTGAGGATAGGTTGGGGGGCATGTCCCGGCTGCCGCGTGATGTACGTGATCGACTCGAACTGGAGCGTGGGGAGAGGGTGCTCGCGCACGCCGCCACGCGCGGGGGTTCGGTGGTGGTGGCGACCCGCGACGCGCTGCACGTGCCCGACGGGGCCGGGGGGTTCGTCAGGCTTCCCTGGGAGCGGGTGCTGCGCGCCTCCTGGGAGGGGGACGCGCTGCACGTGTGGGGTGACGACGGCGAGCACCGTGTGCGGCTGGTCGACCCCGGCTCGGTGCCCGAGGTGGTGCAGGAGCGGGTGACCTCCACCGTGGTGGTCAGCCGGCATTTCGACCTCGGGGACGGCGGGGTGCGGATCGTCGGGCGGCGCCCGGCCCGCGAGCGCCCCTCCCCCGCGCGCGGAGAGCTCCTCTGGGCGATGGTGTTCGACGACGGCGTCGACCCGGACGAGCCGGGTGTGCGCGCCAAGGCCGAGCAGCTCCTGCACGCGGTGCGGCGCCAGGTCGGCCTCTGAGGGCGGTCAGCGGCGCCAGCCGCCGGTCTCGGGGACGAAGGCCGGGGCCAGGGCGCGCGCCAGCAGCCAGGAGGTGATCTCCTCCCCCGCCAGGACCCCCGCCGCGGCCGTGACGGCGGCGCCGGTGTGACGGCTTTCGTGGAGTTCGCCGTGGGCGGGGCGGACGGCCGCGTCGGCGGCTGCCAGCAGTTCGGCGTCCAGCAGGGAGTCACCGGCCGCCAGCAGACGCGAGGCGCCCGCCCGGGAGGCGACTTCGGCGGCAGCGGCGGACTTGGTGAGCGGGCCGGGCAGGCAGTACACCTTGCGGCCTTGCAGGGAGACCGTCCAGCCGCGTTCGGCGCACCAGGACGTGAGTTCCTCCACCCAGCCTTCGGGGAGTCCGGCGCGGTCCACGACGGTGTAGACGAACAGGTCGGAGGCCGTCCGCACGCTGCGGGTGAAGTCCCCGCTGCGTGCCTGCACATGGTCGTAGACGTCGAGTACCGGCGCGCAGTCGGCGACCTTCTTGCGGACGGAAGCCGACCACGCGGTGTCCTCTTCCCCGTTCACGAGCAGGAATCCGCCGTTCGCGCAGATCGCGTAAGCGGGCGGCGCTCCGGGCAGGCGCACCCGCGCGTACTGCTCGGGCGTACGGGTCGTGGTGGGGACGAGCACCGCCGCCCGCGCGAGCAGTTCCAGGCTCGCCGCGGCGGTCTCGGTGAGGTACGACAGCGGACGCGCCTGGTACAGCTCGACGCACAGCAGCCGCGGCAGTCGCGCGTCATGGCCTGTCAGGGCCAGGGCGTTCGCCGAGTAGATGAGTGTGCGGTCCAGGTCCACGCAGGCCACGACGGTCACGAGTCGGCTCCCGCCGGTTTGATGAGCCCCACGCACGCGTAGGGGAGGCCGTCGCCAGCCTCTTCGACGGGGACGCCGCGTTCGGCGGCGAGCATCCGGACGTGCGCCAGGTCCTCGTGGGCGTCGGGGCGGGCAAGGATCTTCCAGGGGACGCGGCGCAGCAGCACCCGTGTGGTCTCTCCCACGCCGGGCTTGACCAGGTTCACGTCGGCGATGCCGTGCTCCCTGCTGATCCGCAGCACCGCGTCCCAGCCCGACCAGTCGGGTTCCTCGGCGGGGGGACGGGCGGCGGGGTCCACGGACGGGAAGTAGGCGCACACCTGGTCGAGGAAGAGGTGCGAGACGTCGGAGTAGGCGAGGTCCTTGTAGAACTTCGCGCCGTGGAAGTCACCCGGCCCGATGAGGTCGCGGTTGAGGACCGTCCGGCTGACCAGGCCGGAGACCGTCGAGTTCAGGCACGCGGACGGGATGAGGAAGTCCTCGCGCGTCCCGTAGATCCGCACGCACCGGCCCGGGTCGGCGAGGACCGCGAGTTCCGGGGAGAAGCCGCCGCCCAGTGCCGCCACCGCCGCGGTCAGCTCGCGGGTGATGGCGCCTTTGCCGGTCCAGCCGTCGACGAACATCACGTCGCGGGGGTCGTGGCGGCTCGCCAGGTAGTCCATGGCGACCGTGTCGATGCCGCGGCCGCGCACGATGCTCACCGCGTAGTGCGGCAGGTCGAGGCCGTGGGCGTAGGCGGCCCAGCGGCGGGCCAGGATCCCGATCGGCGTCCCGGCCCTGGCCAGGGAGACCAGTACCGCGGACGGCCCGCGCTCGGTGAGGATCCGCTCGGTGATCACCGCGACGGCCTGGGCCAGCCGCGCGGCCGAGGACTCCAGCGCCGCGTGGAAGAGCATCTGGTACTCGGGCGAGGGCTGGAACTCGATCGGCAGCGACTCGGCGTAGTGGGCGGCGCCCGACTGGATCGCCTCCTCGCGCTCCTCGGCCGGCGCCTCGAGGTGCGCCTGCGACAGGTCGGTCAGCAGCCATGCCACGTCCTCGGGCCGGTAGCTGCCGAATCCGGGGCCGCGCAGCGGCGTGGCGCTCACGACGGCACCACCGCCACCAGCGCCTCGGCGCCCAGCCTCCGCACCTCGGCGATCAGCCCCTGTTCAAGGCCGGGGGTGTCGCCAGCGGTGTCCACCACCACGACCACCGCGTCGAACCCCTGGTCGACGTTGTAGGCGTAGCGCTCCCCCGGCCCGTCGGCGGGGTCGTCGTGGGCGGGGAACGCCAGACGGCCGCGGATGGCGTAGCCGGGGTCGGCGACGGCGAGCACGGGCGAGCGCGTCGTCGTGGAGTACCTCACGTCGGTGCCTTCCAGCAGGTCCGCGAGTGCCTCGGCGAGCCGCAGCGGGGCATACATCAGCTCCTCGAACCCCAGGACGAGCACGCGGCGCGCGCTGTCGGGGAGCGCCGCCGCCAGCCGGGAGGCCATGGCCGGGAGTTCCTTCTCCAGCTGTTCGCGGTGCTCGGGCAGGAACCCGTGGCGGCCTCCGTCCGGTACCCCGGCGGGCCAGCCGAGCGGGACGCGGCGGACGCCGCCCGGCGCGCGTCCCCGCGCGGACGGCACGCCCTCCCGTTCGGTACGGGCGACGAGGTCACGGCCGGTGTCCAGGATGTCCGCGGGGAGCTCGACCCTGCCGGTGACGAGGGAGACCACGTCCACGCGCGCCTCCAGCTCACGGGCGAGGGCGTCCATGGCCTCCCGGTCCTCCTCGTCGCGCAGGTCGGTCAGCGCCGCCACGACGTAGCGCTCGCGGGGCCGCACCGCGTGCAGCGCCCGCAGGGTGTTGCGCACCGTCTTGCCCGTCGACAGCTCGTCGTCCACCAGCACCAGCGGTTCGTCGGAGTCCAGCAGCCCCGCGGGCACCGGCAGCAGCAGATGGCTCGTGGCGTGGCTGTGCTCCTCCTCGAACCCCCCGTAGGGCGTCACCTCCGGCACGGGGCGCCGGGTGGAGTGCAGGTATACCGCTTCGCCCAGCCCGTCGGCGACACCGTGCCCCAGTGCCGTCGCGGTCTCGGCGTAGCCCACGACGGCGCCTCCCAGCGCGCGCCGGTGCGCCACCAGCAGGTCGCGCAGCCCGGCCGC
>JAFACJ010000518.1 GCA_023425615.1 Actinomycetes bacterium | reverse complement strand
GGGGGGGGGGGGCGGGGGGGGGGGGCGGGCCCCCTTCAGGTGGCGAACAGCAGGGTCAGGCCGCCCACGGTGTAGAAGACCATGAGCAGCAGCAGGGGGAGCTGCCCGGTGAGGGCGCGCCGCTTGGGCAGCAGCTCCACCGCCTTGTCGTGGGCGGCGAGCACGCCGAGGACATGGCCGAGGACGACGGCGCCGGCCCGGATGACGGCCTGCGCGGTGTCGCCGAGGATCTGGTAGTCGATCACCCAGTCGCGGGTGCCCAGGTAGTCGGCCTGCGTGGCCAGCGGGTCGCTCCACAGCTTCACGGCCTGCTGGCCGCCGAAGAGCAGCAGGGTGAAGTAGTGGGCGATGAGGTAGCCGACCGCGATGGGGATGAGCGAGGGCGCCAGCGCGCCGGGCGCGCCGGGCCCGACGGTGCGGGTGCACAGCCGGTAGCTGAGCGCCACCAGCGCGACCAGCGCGATCAGACCCAGGGAGCCCATGAGGGTGCGCGGCAGCGGCCCCGACTGCACCTGGACCGCCCACCAGGGGGAGCGGGAGAACCCGTCGTAGGCGGTCGAGCCGAGCATGACGCAGACGACCGCGACCAGGCCGGGCGAGGAGGTCAGGCCCGCGAGGTTGTCGAACGGGTTGCGCAGCACCAGGCGGCCGTCGTCGCGGCGGCCCAGCGGCGACAGCCTGCCGATGAGGGCGGAGTAGACCTCGAACGGGTCCGCCTTGTCGAAGAACCCGGCGCCGAAGACCGTCGATCCGACGATCATGGTGATCGCGTAGACCGCGAACCAGGTGAGCAGCGCCCAGCCCTCCTCGCGGTCGGGCGGGACGAGCTCCAGCCAGGTGAAGGCGAGCAGCCCGAAGGCGGCGGGCCAGTAGCCCACCCGGGACGGGAGCCGCGCCAGTGTCCTGCCCCCGCTGAGCAGCGCAAGGCCCGCGTGGACGGCGCGCAGCGGGTTCAGCAGCCGCCAGACCGGACCGAACAGCAGCGACAGCGGGACCAGGCCGACCCAGAAGACGACGTAGACCGTCCAGGGCGCGGGGTTGGCGGCGCCACCCGCCCCGAGCAGGGCAGCCGTGATCGTCGCGACGGCGCCCAGGACACCGGCCAGCCGCAGGACGACGCGGGTGGCGGGGGAGTCGGCGACGGCCTGGAGCAGAGCGGGGACGGGCCGCCCCCGGTCGGCGCGGAAGCGCGGGTCGCGCCACATCACGCCGACGGCGGCGAACGAGATCAGCACGGCCAGCGCCGCCCCGGCCAGCAGGAACGACAGGGGGATCGGCAGGTCCTGGCGGCCGCCGATCCCGTGCGCGAGGACCATCAAGAGACCTCGAGGTTGCACAGGAGCAGGCCGGACTCATGGGTCTCGACCTCGAACCTGCCGCTCTGGTCGGCGATGAACTCCACGGCAGCGGGCTGTCCCGCCTTGAGCCGCGCCGTCTTGTCGTAACCGTGGACGTGCAGCTCGTCGTCCTTGTCGCTGGTGACCTCGATGCGCACCTTCTGGCCCTTGGCCACCTCATGGGTGGACGGCCGCGGCGCGACCTTGCTCCCGTTGATGTCCACCTTGATGAGCACTCCGTCGAAGGCCGGGGCGCTGGGCGAGGCCGAGGCGTTCGCGTCCGCCGGGGTCGAGGCCGGCGCGGCGGCCGAGGTCTCCGGTGCGGTCGGCTCCTCCTCGCCGCCGCATCCGGCGGCCAGAAGGGACAGGGCGAGGACGGGCGCGAGGAGGCGGACGCGGGACACGGGGGACTCCAGTGGTCGGGGGAGGCTGGGCCCGGCCAGTCTAGGGACCCCGCCGTACCGGACGGATAAAGGTCGTTCCGGCGGTCACAGCAGTGACTCCAGACGCACCGCGAAGTCCAACGCGTTCGGCCGGTCCGCGGGTTCCTTCAGGCATGACCTGATCGCGTCGGAGAAGGCGGGACCGATCACCGGAGAGATCGACGGCGGGGTGCTCAGCACGGTCCGCAGGGTGAGGATCGCGTCGTCGGTCGGCAGGTCGCCGTACAGGCCGTGCCCGCTGAGGGCCCAGTGCAGGGTGGCGCCGAGCGACCACACGTCGGCGGCGGGCGAGGGGTCGTCGCCGCGCAGCAGGCCGGGGTCGGTGAACTCCACCGAGCTGATCCTGCCCATCCCGGTGACCTGGACGCCCGGGGTCAGCACCTGCGACAGGCCGAGGTCCGACAGCTTGGCGCCGTGCCCGTCCAGCAGCACGTTGCCCGGCTTGATGTCGCGGTGGACGATCCCCGCGTCGTGCAGCGCCTGCGCCGCGCGCGCCGCGCACGCCACGGCCCGCACCCGCTCGGGGACCTCCACCTGGCGCGCGGGCGTGGCCAGCGAACCGTCCGGCAGGTACTCCATCGAGTAGTAGAAGACGCCGCCCTGCTGCCCCGCGTCGTACAAGGTGACCAGGTGCGGCGACCGGACGACGGCGAAGGCCTTCAGCTCGCGGGTGGCGCGGCGGAAGGCGTCCTCGCCGGTGCCGCCCACGACCTTCACCGCCACCAGCTCCACCTCGACGGGAAGCCGCGGCGGTCTCCTGGCGAGGAAGAACTCACCGTGGTTGCCCTGGCCCAATGACCTCAGGAATTCATAGTCGGCAATGCCCTGCATGACAGGTCTCCTG
This sequence comes from Actinomycetes bacterium, assembly GCA_023425615.1. Classification (GTDB taxonomy): domain Bacteria; phylum Actinomycetota; class Actinomycetes; order Streptosporangiales; family Streptosporangiaceae; genus Actinocorallia. Next base: position 1,486 of record JAFACJ010000518.1, on the reverse strand, counting down.
CTCTAGGGGGATCATGCTCAAGACCGGCGGGGTAGGGGGACGGAGTCATCGGGGGCGCCGCCGTGGCCGGCGATCGCGCCGGTCTCCCGGCGCTCGGTCCCGGCCGGGTCGCGGGCGACCCGCTCCCCGGGGTACCAGCGGTCCAGCAGCGGCCCGGTCATCGCGGTGGTGACCAGCGCCATGAGGACCATCAGCGAGTACAGTTCGGTGTCGAGCACGCCCTTCTGCAGCCCGACACTGAGGATGACGATCTCCGTGAGCCCCCGGGTGTTGATCAGCGCGGCCAGTCCCGCGCTCTCCCGGGCGGGCAGGCCCAGCAGCCGTGCCGGGACATAGGCGCCGGCCATCTTGCCGAAGACCGCGACGAACAGGATCGCGGCCAGGACGCCGAGGCTCGACACCCGGAGGGCGCCGAGGTCGACGCCGAAACCGGAGACCACGAAGAACACCGGCAGCAGCAGGAGGACGGCCAGCTGCTCCAGCCGTTCCAGGATCTCGTGGTTCAGCCGCCCGGCGGCCTCACCGCGCGGCATGACCGCGCCGAACAGGAAGGCGCCGAAGATGAAGTGGACGTGCATCCACTCGGTGGCCCAGGCGGAGGCCAGCAGCCCGATCAGCACGATCGCCAGCAGGCCGGGGGTGAGCCTGCCCGCCCTCTCATAGGCGGGCACCAGCCGCCGCAGCGCGGGCCGCGCCACGAGGACCATCAGCAGCGCGAACGGCAGCGCGAACGCGATCCTCCACTGGCCTTCGCCGGATCCGGCCAGCGCCACGACCACCGCGAGCACCGTCCAGGCCAGCACGTCGATCACCGCGGCGCAGGCGAGCGCGAGCCCGCCCAGCCGGGTGCGCTGCAACTCCCGGTCGGTGATGATGCGGGCCAGCACCGGGAACGCGGTGGCCGACATAGCCGCGCCGAAGAACAGCACGAACGGCAGCCTGCCGCCGTCACCCGCGTGCTCGCCCGCGATGGCCAGCGCCAGCAGCACACCGAGACCGAACGGCAGCAGCGTCGAGCCGAGGGACACCCCGGCCGCCACCCTGCCCTTGCCCCGCACCAGCCGCTGGTCCAGTTCCAGGCCGACGACGAACATGAACAGCACGAGGCCGAGGTCGGCCAGCGCCTTCAGCGGTGCCAGCAGGTCGGAGGGGAAGAGGTCGTCGCCGATCAGGTCGCCCAGCAGGGAGGGGCCCAGCAGGATGCCGGTCAGGATCTCCCCGATGACCGGCGGCTGGCCGATCAGCCGGGCGCCCGCGCCCAGCAGCCGGGCCAGGGCCAAGATGACCACCAGGTCCAGCAGCAGCAGGTCGACCCTGAGCATCAGCTTTTCCGGTTCGACTCATAGCGGAAGGTCCGCTGGGCGCCGACCCGGATCCGGCTGCCGGGCCGCAGGGTGACGGTCTCGCCCCGCTGGAGCTGGCGCATCGGCTGGTCGGGCTCCTCGAGGAAGGTCCCGTTCACCGATTCGAGGTCGGTGAGCCTGAC
>JAFACJ010000478.1 GCA_023425615.1 Actinomycetes bacterium | reverse complement strand
GAACACGACCGCCTCACGCACGCCCTCCCACCGCTCGGGCGGGGCGGGGGCGGCGAAGCGGAGGGCGCCTTCCGGGGCCGCCGCGTAAGGGATGCCCTTGAACACGCGGACGCCTCCCTCAAGCCGTCCGCGCAGCTTCCCGTACCGGGTCCTCACCTGGGGTTCCATCGGACGCTCCCGTCGTTCATGACGCTCACGGGCGGTCGGCCTGGGCGTCGGCGAGTCTGGTGAGCAGGGCGTGCAGGGTCTGGCGCTCGGCCTCGGTGAGGGGGGCGAAGAACTCCCGCGAGGCGTCTTCGGCGAGCGCGTCCACACGCTGTACGACCTCCAGCCCCGCCGGGAGGAGGTGCACCTCCACGGCCCTGCGGTCGGTCGGGTGCGGGCGGCGCTCGACGAGCCCCGCCGCCTCCAGATCGTTGACGAGCCCGACCATGACGGGCTTGAACACCCGCAGCCGGTCGCTGAGCCGCGACTGGATCATCGGCCCGTCCCTGATCTGGGTGAGCACCCCCAGGTGCTGCGGCTTCAGACCGACCTCGGCGACGACCACCTCGTAGGACTCGCGGGCGTGCGCGGCGACCCACGACAGCAGGAAACCCGTCCAGCGCCGCAGGTCCTCGGGCGGCCCCAACTCGTTAACAGACATAACGTTATGAATATTAACGATCTCGTGCCGACGCCGTACCGGTTTTCCGCCATCAGGGCGCTCCGATCCTCTCCGCTCACCCGACGGGTCTCACCGCAGCGTCACACGCACGGTCTTGCTCGACGCCAGGTACTTCGCCGAGCCCGCGTAGACGGCCTTCCAGGATCCGGACTTCTTCGGGCGGAAGGACTTGGTGAACCTGCCTTCGGAATTCGTCTTCACCTGGGCGGCGTACACCCACTCGGCCGTCCCCGCTCTCTGGAAGTAGATCTTCACCGGCATCTTGGGGTAGGGCGTCCAGCCGCCGTCGAACGTCTCCACGCCCGTGAGCCTGCCGCTGAAGACGAAGGCTCCGCCCTTCCGCACCTTCTGCGGTGCCGCCTTCGCGCTCAACCTCGTGGCGCCCTTGATGGAGAAGAAGCCCTTCGGCCCCTGGACTTCGCCGCTTCCGTCGGCGGCGATGGCCACTATCTCGATCCGCCACTTGCCGGGGGAGACGTCGAACGGGTCGATCTTGCGCCGGCCGGTGTAGACGCCGTCGCCGTCGGGGTCCTTCAGGAGCGCGTAGTTGTAGCCGACCTCGTTGACGGGCCGCATCTCGGCGGTGATGGCGTCGTAGACGGCGTTCGGGTCGTCGATGGTCGCGCTGACGGTGATCCAGGTGGAGCGGTCTCCGTGGATGAGCACGGGGTCGGGGTCGACCTTCACCCAAGCGGCTCGCTCCCGTGCATGGGCGGGGGCGGCGGCGAGCGGCACGATCAGGGCGAGTGCCAGACCGGCGGAGAGGGTGATGCGCACTGGCGCTCCTGTCTTCAGGTGCTTGTCGCCGTCATGCGACTTGCAGGAGCGAATTGTGCCAGTCCGCGGGTCGGCACGGCGCCGGCCCGTCGCCGGGCCGGTGCGCGTACGGATGCCGGCTACTTGAGGAGCTGGCGGGCCATGACGACCCGCTGGATCTGGTTGGTCCCCTCGTAGATCTGGGTGATCTTGGCGTCGCGCATCATCCGCTCGACGGGGAAGTCGCGGGTGTAGCCGTAGCCGCCCAGGAGCTGGACGGCGTCGGTGGTGATCTCCATGGCCGCGTCGGAGGCCGCGCACTTGCAGGCGCTGGAGACGAACGTCAGGTCCGGGATCTCGGCACCGTGCATGGCGCGCTCGGACTTGATCGCCGCGTGGTAGGTGAGCTGGCGTGCGGCCTCCAGCTTCATCGCCATGTCGGCCAGCATGAACTGCACACCCTGGAAATCGGCGATCGGCTTGCCGAACTGGCGCCGCTCCTTGACATACCCCACCGCGTAGTCCAGGGCCCCCTGGGCGATGCCCAGGGCTTGGGCGGCGATGGTGATGCGCGTGTGGTCCAAGGTGGCCAGCGCGGTCTTGAAGCCCGTCCCCTCGGCCCCGATGAGCCGGTCGGCCGGGAGGCGCACATCCTCCAGGATCACCTGCCGGGTCGGTGACCCCTTGATCCCCAGCTTGCGCTCCTTGGGGCCAAAAGACACCCCCGCGTCGCCCTTCTCCACCACGAACGCCGAGATCCCCCGCGCCCCGGCCGACGGATCGGTCCCCGCCATCACCGTGTAGTACTCCGAGACACCCGCGTTGGTGATCCACATCTTGGTGCCGTTGAGGACCCACCCCCCGCCCTCGCGCACCGCGCGGGTCTTCATCCCCGCCGCATCCGACCCCGCCTCCGGCTCTGAGAGGGCGTAGGAGAACATCGCCTCCCCCCGCGCCACCGGCGCCAGGTACTTCTTCTTCAGCTCCTCGGAGGCCGACAGCAGCAGCGGGACCGTGCCCAGCTTGTTGACCGCCGGGATCAGCGAGGAGGAGGCGCACGCCCGCGCCACCTCCTCGATCACGATCACCGTCGCCAGGGCGTCGGCGCCCGACCCGCCGTACTCCTCCGGGATGTGGACGGCGTGGAAGTCGGAGGCCACGAGGTCGCGGTAGACCTCCTCGGGGAACTCCTCGTTCTCGTCGGCCGCGGCGGCGCGCGGGGCGATCTTCTCGTCGGCGAGGGCGCGTACCGCCTCCCGCAGCATCGAGTACTCCTCCGTCGCCTGGTGCAGGCCGCCGACCGGGTCCATACGCTCTCCCACCCCTAGAAGTGTCACTTAGTGCATAAGAGTAAGACACTTAGTGCCATTCCGCCAGAGCTGGTGTTACGGTGGACCGCACGCGGAACGTGACAAGGGAGGCGAATGTCAACGAGACGGGATGCGCGTCGGGAGTTGATGTCCGCCGCCATCGGCCTGTCCCTGGACCACGGCTTCGACGCCACCACGGTCGATGAGATCGCCAAGGCCGCCGGGGTCGCCAGGCGGACGTTCTTCCGGCACTTCCGCACCAAGGAGGACGCCGTCCTCCCCGACCACGACGCCTGCCTGGAGCGGGTCACGGGGTTCCTGCGCGACGCCTCGCCGCTGCGCTCCCCGCTCCTGGTGATCGCCGACGCGGCCGAGATCGTCCTGGACATGTACGCGCTGGAGGCCGACACCTCCGTCAAGCGCTATGAACTGACACGGCGCGTCCCGGCGCTCCGCGAGTGGGAGACCGCCGCCACCAGCCGCTACCAGCGCGCCTTCGTCTCCTATCTGGACTCCCGCCGGCCGGACGGAGGCGAGACGCTCCGGCTCAGGCACGAGGTGGCCTCCGCCGCCGTCGTCGCCGCCCACAACCACATCCTGCGCCGCTGGCTGCGCGCAGGCGGCCAGGGAGACGTGCGCGCCAGGTTCACCGCGGCGATCACCGAGGTGACCCGCGCCCTGGGCCCCTGGCTGGAGGGAGGAGACCCCGCGGACGACGCCTCGGCCGAGGAGGTCATGGTCATCCTCGCCCACCGCCGCGCCCCCCTGTGGAAGATCGCCGAGGAGATCGAGACCGCCACCCGTCACCCGTCCCCCTGAAGGCGCACGGCCGGAGCCCGCGCGTCCGGCTCCAGCGGGTGTGCCGTCAGGCCGCGCTCGACGCCCGCGGCGCCGGGCGGTCGCGGTGCAGCCGGTTGCGGACCGCCGAGC
>JAFACJ010000470.1 GCA_023425615.1 Actinomycetes bacterium | reverse complement strand
GCCCAGGCGCGCAACGCCGGCGGCTCCCAGCGGCAGCAGGGCCAGCAGAACCAGCAGGGCCAGCAGCAGGGCCAGCAGGGTCAGAAGCGCGGCCAGCAGCAGAACCGGCAGCAGGGCCAGCAGCAGGGCCGCCAGCAGGCCCAGCAGAACCGCGACCGGCAGGAGCAGGAGCAGGAGCGGTCCCGGGGCCGGGAGAAGCCCATGGACCCGATGGGCAGCGGTCGCTGACCACCGGAGGCCGGGCGCGCCAGGCGTCCGGCCTCCCCCTTTTTCCCTTCGCATTCCTTCCGACGCTCGCGGCACGCCGGGGAGACGACATGGACCCACGGAGATGGCCGGTCTACCGGCAGCTCACCGGAGGCGACCGGCTCGGCCGGGGCGCGGCGGCGCGGTCGGAGCGGACCGAGGACCTGCGCCCGCGCACCGCGACGGCCGACCGCGTCGTGAAGTCGGTGTGCCCGTACTGCGCGGTCGGCTGCGCGCAGAACGTCTACGTCAAGGACGGCAGGGTCGTCCAGGTCGAGGGCAACCCCGACTCGCCCGTCAGCCGCGGCAGGCTGTGCCCCAAGGGGTCGGCGACGCTCCAGCTCACCACGGGGCCGGCCCGCGAGCACCGTGTGCTCTACCGGCGCCCGCACGCCGCCCACTGGGAGGAGCTGGACCTGGAGACGGCGATGGACATGGTCGCCGACCGCGTCCTCGCCACCCGCGAGGCCACCTGGCAGGAGGAGGCCGACGGCAACCGGGTGCGCCGCACGCTCGGCATCGCCAGCCTGGGCGGGGCGACGCTCGACAACGAGGAGAACTACCTCATCAAGAAGCTGTTCACCGCGCTGGGCGTCGTCCAGGTGGAGAACCAGGCGCGGCTGTGCCACAGCTCGACCGTCTCGGGCCTGGGGACGTCCTTCGGCCGCGGCGGCGCCACCATGTTCCTGCAGGACCTGCAGCACTCGGACTGCATCGTCATCCAGGGCTCCAACTTCGCCGAGGCCCACCCCGTGGGCTTCCAGTGGGTGATGGAGGCCAAGGCACGCGGGGCGACGGTCATCCACGTCGACCCGCGGTTCACCCGCACCAGCGCGCTGGCCGACCTGCACGTGCCGATCCGCGCCGGGTCCGACATCGCCTTCCTCGGCGGGATCATCAACCACGTCCTGCAGAACGACGCGTACTTCCACGATTACGTCGCCAACTACACCAACGCCTCGACCATCGTCTGCGAGGAGTTCCAGGACACCGAGGACCTCGACGGGGTGTTCTCCGGGCTGAACCGCGAACGCCATTACTACGATCCCGAGTCGTGGCGGTACGAGGGGATGGGGACCGTGTCCCCGGCCTCCGGCGCGCGCGACGCGGAGTACGAGGAGCGGATGCACCGCATCAGCGACTCGGGGCACTCCGAGAGCCACGGGGCGGGCGGCCCGGCGCTCGGCCCGGGGACCCCCGAGACCGACCCCACGATGCGGCACCCCCGGTGCGTCCTGCAGATCCTCAAGCGGCACTACTCCCGCTACACGCCCGAGATGGTCCAGCGGGTCTGCGGGGTGCCGCCCGAGCTGTTCGCCGAGGTCTGCGACGCCCTGGTGCGCAACTCCGGACCCGACCGCACGAGCGCGTTCGCCTACGCCGTCGGCTGGACCCAGCACACCGTCGGCTCCCAGTACATCAGGACCGCCTCGATCCTCCAGCTCCTGCTGGGCAACATCGGCCGCCCCGGGGGCGGGATCCAGGCGCTGCGCGGGCACGCCAGCATCCAGGGGTCGAGCGACATCCCCACCCTCTTCGACCTGCTGCCCGGCTACATCCCCATGCCGCACGCCCACGTCCACCAGGACCTCGACTCCTTCGTGGTGGCCGACGCCGCGCGCAAGGGCTACTGGGGGAACATGCGCTCCTACATCGTGAGCCTCCTCAAGGCGTGGTGGGGGGAGAAGGCGACGGCGGGCAACGGCTTCTGCTTCGACTACCTGCCGCGCCTGACCGGCAGCCACAGCACGTACGAGACGGTGCTCGCCCAGCTCCGGGGACAGTGCAAGGGCTACTTCCTGATGGGCGAGAACCCTGCGGTCGGCTCGGCGAACTCCAGGCTCCAGCGGATGGGGATGGCCGAGCTGGACTGGCTGGTCGTCCGCGACTTCTCCCTCATCGAGAGCGCGACCTGGTGGAAGGACGGGCCGGAGATCGAGTCGGGTGAGCTGAGCACGGCGGAGATCGACACCGAGGTCTTCTTCTTCCCCGCCGCCGCGCACACCGAGAAGTCAGGCAGCTTCACCAACACCAACCGGTGGCTGCAATGGCACCACGCGGCGGTCGAACCGTCCGGCGACGCCCGCAGCGACCTGTGGTTCGTCTACCACCTGGGCCGGCTCGTCCGGGAGCGGCTGGCGGGCTCCGCCGCCGAGCGCGACAGGCCCGTCCTCGACCTGACCTGGGACTACCCGGTGTCGGGGCGGCACGCCGAGCCAAGCGCCGAGGCGGTCCTCGCCGAGATCAACGGCTTCGGGCCCGACGGCGAACATCTGGCGACCTCCTCCCAGCTCCGCGACGACGGCTCGACGAGCTGCGGGTGCTGGATCTACTGCGGTGTCTACGGCGACGGCGTCAACCAGGCGGCACGCCGCAAGCCGGGGCGGGAGCAGGACTGGATCGCCGCCGAATGGGGCTGGGCGTGGCCGGAGAACCGCCGCATCCTCTACAACCGGGCGTCGGCGGCGCCCGACGGGACACCGTGGAGCGACCGCAAGGCCCTCGTCTGGTGGGACGGGCAGGCGGGCAGGTGGACGGGCCACGACGTACCGGACTTCAAGATCGACATGCCGCCCTCGCACCGCCCCGCGGCGGAGGTCACGGGCCCGGAGGGGCTGAGCGGCACCGACCCGTTCATCCTCCAGGCCGACGGGAAGGGCTGGCTGTTCACACCCGCCGGGCTGATCGACGGCCCCCTGCCGACGCACTACGAACCGCAGGACTCGCCCTTCGACAACCCGCTCTACGGGCAGCGTCGCAATCCCGTGCGGCAGGTCTTCGCCAACCCCTACAACCGGTACCACCCGAGCGGTTCGGAGCCCGGTTCGGAGGTGTTCCCCTACCTGGTGACCACCTACCGGCTCACCGAGCACTTCACCGCCGGGGGCATGAGCCGCTGGACGCCGTACCTGGCCGAACTCCAGCCGGAGCTGTTCTGCGAGATCTCGCCGGACCTGGCCGCCGAGCGCGGGCTCGAACACGGCGGCTGGGCCACCCTCATCACCGCGCGCAACGCCATCGAGGCACGCGTCATGGTGACGGAGCGGATGCGCCCGCTGAGCCTGAACGGGCACGTCGTGCACCAGATCGGGCTGCCCTTCCACTGGGGGCCCAACGGCTACACCACCGGCGACGCGCCGAACGAACTGGCCTCCGTGGCGCTGGACCCGAACGTGCACATCCAGGAGGTCAAGGCGTTCACCGCCGACATCCGCCCCGGGCGGCGCCCGCGCGGCCGCGAACGGGTCTCCCTGGTGCGCGAGTACCAGGAGCGGGCCGGCATCACCGAGTCCACCGGAATGGAGGTATGAGGCATGGGCCTGCTCAGCGGACCGGAACCCGACGTGGCCGCCGACGCCGGGCACCCCGACCCGCCGCCGCGCGTCGGCTTCTTCACCGACACGTCCGTCTGCATCGGCTGCAAGGCGTGCGAGGTGGCGTGCAAGGAGTGGAACGCCATCCCCGAGGACGGCCTGGACTTCACGGGCTGGTCGTTCGACAACACCCGGGAACTGGGCGCCGACTCCTGGCGGCATGTGGCGTTCATCGAGCAGCGCAAACCCGTCGGCGGCGGGGCCGACGGCGTGGACGGCGTCCGCTGGCTGATGGCCTCCGACGTGTGCAAGCACTGCACGCACGCCGCCTGCCTCGACGTCTGCCCCACCGGATCGCTGTTCCGCAGCGAGTACGGCACGGTCGTCGTCCAGGAGGACATCTGCAACGGCTGCGGCTACTGCGTGCCCGCCTGCCCGTACGGGGTCATCCAGCAGCGCGAGGGCGACGGCCGCGTCTGGAAGTGCACGATGTGCTACGACCGGCTCGGCGACGGCCTGGAGCCCGCCTGCGCCAAGGCGTGCCCGACCGATTCCATCCAGTTCGGCCCGCTGGAGGAGCTGCGCACCCGTGCCGCGACGAGGCTGGCGCAGCTCCATGTCGCCGGAGTCTCCGACGCGCGCCTCTACGGGCACGAGCCGACGGACGGGGTGGGCGGTGACGGCGCGTTCTTCCTGCTCCTGGACACCCCCGAGACCTACGGCCTGCCGCCCGACCCCGTCGTCACCACCCGGGACCTGCCCGCGATGTGGCGTCACGCGGCGGTCGCGGCGCTCACCCTGTTCGGCGGGATCACCGCCATCTCGATGTTCGGAAGGCGCCGATGAGCGAGTCAGTCGTCACCAAGGAAGGCGTGCGGGGCCAGCGCCCCGGCCGTGAGGCCAGCCCCTCCGCGCTGCGCTCCGGCCGCCGCGGGGATGAGAAGGCGCCGGTCTCCGACGCGGAGTTCACCTCTTATTACGGGCGTCCCGTGCTCAAGCAGGCGCCTTGGGCCGCCGGTGACATCGCCGGATACTTCTTCCTGGGCGGCCTGGCGGGCGCCTCCTCCGTCATCGCGGCCGGTGCCGACGCCGCGAGGAACCGGCATCTGGCCACGACGGGCAAGCTCACCGCGCTGGGCGCCATCGGCCTGTCGACGGCCTTGCTGATCCACGATCTGGGTGTGCCATCGCGCTTCCTTCACATGCTCCGGGTCTGCAAACCGACCTCGCCCATGAGCATGGGCTCCTGGATCCTCGCCTGCTACGGCCCGGCGGCGGGCATCTCCGCCGCGACGCACATGACACGCCTGTTCCCGCGCCTGGGCGCCCTGGCCACCTCGGCCGCCGCCCTCACCGGACCCGCCGTCGCCACGTACACCGCGGTCCTCCTCGCCGACACCGCCGTCCCCGTCTGGCACGAGGCGTACCGCGAACTGCCGTTCGTCTTCGCGGGCTCGTCCATGAGCGCCGCCTCGGGCGTGGGGCTGCTCGCGCTGTCCCCGACCCGCCACAGGTCCGTCCGCGTCACGGCCGCGCTGGGCGGGACGCTGGAGGTGGTCGCGGCACGCCGTATGCGCGCCCGCCTCGGCGGCTTCCTCGCCGAGCCCTACCACCGGGGCGGGGCCGGCCTTCTCACCCGGACGTCCGAGGCGCTCACCTGCCTCGGCGTCCTCGGCGCCGTCACCGCCCGCACCCGCCGCAAGGCGTTCCTGTCGGGAGTCTCGCTGCTGCTCGGCTCGGCCCTCACCCGCTTCGCCGTCTTCGAGGCCGGCCGCGCCTCTGCCGCCGACCCCAAGTACACGATCGTCCCCCAGCGCATGCGCAAGGACCAGGAGGCCGGGACCGGCGGCGAGCACGCCGTCCCGGCGCTGATGCCGGCGCCCGCCGGCTGAGGGGCGCTCAGCGCACCGGCAGGGCCACCCAGCTCGGGTGCTTCGCGTCGTGCCAGATCCGCAGGGATCCGGAGTTCGCGAGCTGCGGCAGGTTGGGGAGGACATGCGGGAAGTCGCCCGTCTGTACCGACACCCGCAGCCTGTGCCCGGCCTTGACGGTGCCGGCGAAGCCGTAGATCTCGACGTCGACGGGGACGGGGACGCCCGGCTCGACCTTCCGCGCCGACGCGCGGGTGTACGGGTGGTACGGCTGGACGATCATGCCGTTCCCCCGCACGGTCCTCTTCCCGTCCAGGGCGCGCAGGGACAGCACCTGCCATCCGGCCGACAGCTGGGTGACCTTGCCGCCGGGCGCGACGTCCTCCAGCCGCACGGCGAGCTGCCCGTCCCCCGCCCTGGTGCTGACCCACAGATGTGCGTTGACCGGACCGGCGAGCCGCAGCGCCTTCTTGACCGGCAGGTCGTAGACGACCGCCTCCTTCTCGTTGTCGCGCTGGTCGGTGGCGCAGGACAGGCCGAGCAGCGCGCCGACGCCGATCGTCCACTGGATCGCCGAACGGGTGCACAGCCCGGCGAAGGGCGCGAACTTCACGGTGTCCGGCCTGCCGGAGGAGCGCTTCCAGGTCAGGGCGCGGCCCTGTGACAGATGGAGCCTGCGGTAGCCGACGTCCTTGGGCGGCCAGGTGCCCGCGGTGCGCCAGCGCCCCGACCCCTGCTCGTAATAGGTGACGGGCGGGGAGGACTCCGCGCCGTTCTTCTCGCCCTTGACGTACCGGTCGAACCAGCGGAGCGCCAGATCCGGCAGTCCCGCGCCGGGCTGGGCGGCGCCCAGGGAGAGCGGGAAGGGCGCGAGCGCGGGCGCCGCGCCGTCGATGTGGTACCAGGGCCCGTACAGGAACTTCGCCGGGACGCCGCGCCGCGCCAGCTTCTGGTACAGGAGCGGCTCGCTGCGCTGGAAGATGTCGAACTGGCCTCCGACGACGAACGTCGGGACGTCCACCTTGTTCACGATCTCCAGCGGCGAGCGCGTCCGGTAGAAGGACGAGTCGAACGCCTTGTCGCCGCCGCTGAGCGCGTTGAGGATCATCTTGATCTGGAA
>JAFACJ010000459.1 GCA_023425615.1 Actinomycetes bacterium | reverse complement strand
CCTCGTGCACGCCCCGGTCCGGCGCGTTGGCCAGGGCGCGTCCGGCGACGAGCTCGGCGAGCCCGTGCGGCGTCGTCTCGGCCCGCTCCAGCCGGGCGACGACCCTGCCGTCGCGCATCGCGGTGATCCGGTCGCAGAGGGCGCGGACCTCGTCCAGGTCGTGGCTGACGAACATGACGGCGAGGCCGTCGGACGCCAGGCGGCGCAGCAGCTCGGTGATCCGGCGGGACTGGCGCGGCTCCAGCGCGGCGGTGGGCTCGTCCAGGATGAGCAGCTTCGGCTTGGCGCGCAGCGCTCGGGCCACCTGCAGGAGCTTCTTCTCGGCGAGGTCGAGGTCGCCCGCGCGCCGGCCCGGATCGAGCTCCACGCCGAGGGTGGCGAGCAGCTCGGCGGCCTCGGCGCGGTCGGCGCCCCGGTCGCGCAGCAGCCAGGCCCTGCGGTGCGGCGCGGCGACCACGATGTTGTCGGCGACGGTCAACTCGGGGAACAGGTGCGTCTCCTGGTGGACGACCGTGATCCCGGCCTCCTCGGCCTGCGCGGGGGTCGCGCAGTCGACCTTGCGCCCTTCGACCTCCAGCCGTCCGGTGTCGGGGGTGTGAGCGCCGCACAGCACCTTGATCAGGGTCGACTTCCCGGCGCCGTTGGACCCGATCAGCCCGTGCACCTCCCCGGCCTCCAGGGCCAGATCCACCCCGTCGAGCGCGGTGAAAGCGCCGAACCTCTTGCTGATGCCGCGCGCGGCGACGGTCGGGACGCTCACGCGGCCTCCGTCCACGGCACGAACGGGCTTCGCATCACAACCTCCCAGGGGTCGAGCGAGGGCGCGCCTCCCAGGGCGCGCTCACAGCGGTAGTGCATCCGGGCACATCGCCCCTGACCAGGGACGACTGCCAACGTCAAGCGTCGTTTACTATGTACGCTACTTAGATAAAGGTCAACGCCTGAAATCAGTTTTTAACCAACGAACCCCTCCAGAGCTCCCGGACCACACCAGCCGGAAGCCCCCCAACGACTCTGCGCATCCGCGGGCAGAGGCGTTGATCATCGGTGGGGAGCCGCCTTCGCGAGGGCCAGCCGGAATACGCCGGAAAGGGACCGCGGCCCCACGTTGGACCAGTTCAGGGGCCTGCGGGGCAGTGGCTGGCGGACGGTCTGCCGATCCGGCGGCTCTGGCCGCCGCGGCTGGCATGTCCATCTCGGGGACCTGCACCGCCTACGACCACGCTCACGTGGCTGCGGTGAGCACGGCGGTCGGTCGCCCTGGCCGCGGCTGGCGGCGATCGGCCACTGAGCTGGTGTGCCGCCTTGGGCCCACCGGGAGGGCGACCTCGTCATGGGCACACGTCCCTCGGCGATCGCGACCCTGGTCGAGCGCACGAGCCGCTGCGTGAAGCTCGTCGCGCTGCCCGAGGGCATCAAGGCCCACGACGTCCGTCCGCATCTCACCCGGACGGCCTTGAGCATCCCTTCGCCGCTGCGTTCGTCCATGACCTGGGACCGCGGAGGAGAGATGGCCGACCCACCTGGCCTTCACCGCCGAGACGGCGGAGCAACTGGTGGCGATCGGAGAGCGGCCGCAGCCTCAGTCCGACCCGACCTGGGCCGCCATGGGCAAGATCGCCTCGGTGATGCTGCACGAGGAGGCTGACGGCATCCGCTTCCTGTGGACCCTCAACCACGACAAGGACCCGACGCCGCGAGGCCAGACGGTCACCGTCGCCCTCAAGGGAGAACTCGCGCACGAGAACCTGGCGGAGGTGAACGGCGCGGAGTGGGGCCAGGAGCTCAACGTCCTCGTCCCCCTGTCCATCCAGACCGTCCTGTACATGGCGGCCCAAGAGCCCGACTTGGAGTGGATCCCCGCCACCCAGCGCTCCCGCCACAAAGAACTCGACACCCACGCCCGAGTGGGCAACGTCGGCTGGCGCGTCGGCAGTGCGCTGAGGACCTGGCGCAAGGAGGCTTCGGCTCCATCGTCGCCGCGCCCACTGGCACCGGGTACGGGTCGCCGCCCGGGACCAAGCCGGGAACATCATCGGCAACCGGCTCGGCGAACACGGCGTCGACTGGCAGTACGAGATGCGGTGGTTCCCTCCGACCCCAGTGAACGTCTCACCGCAGACACCGCTCGACCCCGCTGTCCGCGACCTCGACAGGCCACCCGCCTCGGCTCCCGGGTAGAGGCCCACCAGCGGTTCGCCACCGAGCGCCTGGCCGCGGCCCTCCTGGGCCACCACGCCGAGCTCCGCGCCCCCGGCGAACGCGCCATGGCCCGGTTGAAGTCATGGAGGCTCCTGCACAAGCTCCGCTGCAGCCCGGGCAAGACCGGCCACCTCGTCAAAGCCATCGCCGTCCTCGCGAACCGCGAAGCAGACCGAGGACGAAAAAGGCTCACGATGTTCCGCACGCGTCTTTGATGATCGACGCCAGTTATCCGTCGGAATGGGGCCGGGCGTAGGCTGCTTAAGGGGACGAAAGGGGCAAGTGGTGCGGGAGATCGGCGCGGCTAGGGCGCTGGTCGTCGTCGTCCTCACCGCCTTCGCGGCCGTCCATCTGCTGGCCGCCGAAGGACCCGCGTTCGCCGCGGTCAGCGCGGTCGCCGCGCTGGAGCTCGCCTGGGCGCTGTGG
>JAFACJ010000405.1 GCA_023425615.1 Actinomycetes bacterium | reverse complement strand
GATCCAGGCGGGCCGCAGGCCGGTGCGGTCGCAGATCTCCTTGACCTTCTCGCCCGTGGCCAGCACGATGGCGGCGGCGCCGTCCGCGGACGCCGCCACGTCGTGGACGCGCAGCGGCGCGACGTCGTAGGGGGCGTCGGCGGCCGGGTCGTCCAGGTGCAGGGCGTGGGGGTTGCCGCGCGCGGCGGCGCGGGAGCGGGCCGCGACCGCGGTGAGGTCGCCCTCCTTGGCGCCCGAGCGCGTCAGGTACGCCTGGGCCTGGAGGGCGGCGAGCGAGACCTGGTCGATGCCGAGCGGGGCCAGGTAGTACGGGTCGAGCTGGCGGGTCATGATCTGGCGCAGGTCGCCCTGCGAGGGTTTGCCGAACCCGTAGACGAGGGCGGTCTCGATGCCGCTGTACTGCATCTTCACCCACGCCTCGTACAGCGCCCACGCGCCGTCCATCTCCACGTGGCTCTCGGAGATCGGCGGCCAGGCCCCGACGGCGTCCAGCGCGGACACGAACGAGAACGGGGCGCCGATGAGGTAGTCGCACGAGCCCGAGCAGGTGAAGTCGAACCTGCCGACGCCCGTCTTCTCCTTCACCTCGGTGATGATGGGCAGCAGCAGTTCCGGCTCCGACAGGCCCTGGTCCTCGGCGGTGTGCCTGGTCTGGCTGAAGGCGACGATGGCGACGTCTTTCACATGTACTCCTGGATCGCCTCGAAGGGGACGTCCGGCTCACCCGTCGGCTCGAACCAGCGGATGTTGGTGATGGTCCTGCCCCACTCCTCGCGGGGCTTCCAGGCGGCCTTCACCCGCATGCCCATGCGGACCCGGTCGGCGGGGATGCCGGCGACCAGGGCGAGCATCGCGATGTCGGAGCCGTCCAGCAGGATGTAGGCGGAGACGAACGGCACCTCGGGCGCGCGCGGGTCGGGCAGGTTGTTGACGGCGAAGGTGGTGACGGTGCCCGTCGGGGAGACCTCGACCTCCTCGGTGGTGGGCACGCCGTCCCTGGGGCACAGCGCCTTCATCGGGACGAGGACCTTCGCGCAGACCGGGCAGCGGGAGCCGAGGATCCTGCCCTCGGCCATGCCGTCGAGGAAGCGGTCGAGCGCGCGGCCCGGCTTGAGGTCGAACTCCAGCCGGGACGGGGCGGTGATCATGCTGACCTCGGGGCGGAACGCCTTGATGTCCGAGATATCGCCCTTGCGCTCCTCGCGGTACTCCGGACGCACCCGCATCCCGGTCCTCAGCCGCTTGGGCGGCGCGGCGCCGCGCTCGTACTCCCCCACGTCCAGGGCGTGCAGGATCGCGGTGTCGGCGCCGTCCGGGCGGATCAGCGCCCAGGCGAACGGACGGTCCAGCGGGTGGACGGGCAGCGGCTCGGCGACCCACGAGAAGGACTCGACGGTGCCGACCGGGCCGACCTCGACGAACTCCCCCGTCACATCGAGGCCGCTGTCGGGGTCGTACTCCAGCGGCGGGAAGAGCACCCTGCCCTCCCGCGTCCGCACGCCGACGAGGCGCCCGTCGCGCAGGTCCGACAGGAAGCGCCCGATGACCGGGCCTACCGAGCGGGTGTAGCCGCCCGGGAACTCCAATGCGTGGTTGGCCTTCGTCAATTTCGGCAACTCGTTCACTCCCCGATCAGATCGCTGTCTTGCGGTCGGCCCAGTAGGGGTCGCGGAGCTTGCGCTTGAGCAGCTTGCCGTTGGGCTCGCGGGGCAGCGCCTCGGTGTAGTCGATGGTCCGCGGCCACTTCATCTTGGCCAGACGCGGCTTGAGGAACTCGAAGATCTCCTCGGTCAGCGCCTCGTTCGGCTCCACGCCGGCGGCGGGCTCGACGACCGCCTTGATCTCCTCGCCCCACTCGTCGTTGGGGATGCCGAACACCGCGACGTCGGCGACCTTCGGGTGCAGGATGATCTCGTTCTCGATCTCGGCGGGGTAGATGTTGGCGCCGCCGGAGATGATCATGTCGGACTTGCGGTCGGACAGGAACAGGAAGCCGTCCTCGGTGAGGTAGCCGATGTCGCCGACGGTGAAGTAGTCGCGCAGGCGCTCTTTCCGCGTCTTCTCCGGATCGCCCTTGTACTCGAACTGGACGCCTGCCATCTTCATGTAGATGGTGCCGGGGGTGCCCGTCGGCACCTCCTCGCCGTCCGCGTCCACGATGAGCAGCTCGGAGATCGGCCATGCCTTCCCGACGGTGCCCGGGTGCGCCAGCCAGTCCTCGGGCGAGCAGATCGTGCCGCCGCCCTCGGTGGCCGCGTAGTACTCCCAGATGCACGGGCCCCACCAGTCGAGCATCTGGTGCTTGAGCGGGACGGGGCAGGGAGCCGCGGCGTGGATCGCCCACCTCATCGAGGAGACGTCGTACTTGGCGCGGGTCTCCTCCGGCAGCGTCAGCAGGCGCTTGAAGTGGGTGGGGACCATGTGCGTGTTGGTGACCTTGTACTTCTCGATCACCCGCAGGGTGTCCTCGGCGTCCCACTTGTCCATGTAGACGAGGGTGTGACCCATCTGCAGGGCGGTGCCGCCGAACTGCGTCACGGCCGTGTGGTAGTTCGGCGAGGTGACCAGGTGCGCCTGGTGCTCGCCCGTCGCGGGACGGCCCGGGGTGATGCCGAACAGGCCCAGCAGGAACGACAGGAGCTCGGCGCTGTCGTCGGGGTCGATGCCGTGCAGGGCGCGGCGCACGCCCTTGGGGCGGCCCGTCGTGCCGGACGTGTAGTGCATGGTCGCGCCGTTGCCGCGGTCCTCGGGCTTGGTGTCGGGGTACCCCGCGGTGAACTCCTCGACCGGGACGAAGCCGTCCACCCCGCCGAAGGAGATGCGCCGCGACGGGTCGAGGCCCGCCTCGTCGGCGCCCTTGACACCGGCCTCGGCGTGCCGCTCGTGCACGAAGAACGCCTTGGCCTCGGAGTCCGCGACGATGTAGCCGATCTCGGGTCCGGTCAGATGCCAGTTGATCGGCGTGTAGTACCAGCCGGCCTGCAGCGCCGCCAGATAGAGCACGAGACCGTCGACGCCGTTGGGTAC
>JAFACJ010000343.1 GCA_023425615.1 Actinomycetes bacterium | reverse complement strand
GTTCAGCGCGCCGATGGAGGAGGCGGGGAACAGCCGCCGCCCGGTCAGGCACTCCACGAACACGCCGGTGGCGGCGTAGATGTCGGTCTGCGGGTCGGGCACGGCGCCCTGCCAGCGCTCGGGCGCCTGGTAGACGGGGTCGCCGGAGGGGGCGCCCTTGCCGTGCGGCACCGCGATGCCGAGGTCGGAGAGCTTGGCGCGGCCGTCGGGGGCGATGAGCACCTTCTCGGGCGAGCAGTCGCCGTGCATGATCCCCTTGGCGTGGGCGGCGGCGAGGCCGAGCAGGATGTCGCTCAGCACCACCACCGCCGACTCGGGGTCCAGCGGGTCGGCCAGTAGCCGCCGCAGGGGGACGCCCTCGAAGTACTCGGAGACGACCGCGGCGTTCTCCCCGCCGTCCACCAGCTCGTACACCTGGACGAGGTTGTCGTCCTCCAACTGGGACAGCCGTGCCATCCGCTGGGCGAAGTCCCCGTCCCTCTGCAACGCGGGGGACAGGTAACGGATCGTGACCTGGGTCTTGGTCATCTCGTCCGTCGCGAGCACCTGCCGCCCGGAGGCATCGGCACCCAGCTCGCGAACGAGCGTGAACCCCGGTACCGCCCAGCCTTCCGTCACGTCTGCCCTTCCCTGATACACCAGCACTTGAGTCGCCTTCATGGGTGGATATCGGCCCTTGCGGGTCGTGGTCAAGGGAGTTACCGGATTGTGTCGGCTCCGGCACCGGTGCGCGTCCGGCCGATCGCCGCCCGGTGCTCCGCGGGCACCCACCGTGATCACGTTACGGCCCCGGACGAGGGCCGGTGCGGCGCGGTGGCAGACTGGTCGGGTGACTTCCACCGAGCGATCTCAGCAGCTTTTCGACCGGGCCCGCGACGTCGTGCCGGGCGGGGTCAACTCCCCGGTGCGTGCCTTCCGCGCGGTGGGCGGGACCCCCAGGTTCATGGCCTCGGCGCAGGGACCCTACCTGACGGACGTCGACGGCAACACCTATGTCGACATGATCTGCTCCTGGGGTCCGATGATCCTGGGCCACGCCCACCCCGAGGTGGTCGAGGCGGTCCAGGCCGCCGCGGCGCGCGGGACGTCCTACGGCGCCCCCACCCCGGGCGAGGTGGAGCTGGCCGAGGAGATCATCTCCCGGGCCCCGGTGGAGCGGGTGCGGCTGGTCAACTCCGGCACCGAGGCGACCATGTCGGCGATCCGGCTGGCCCGCGGCTTCACCGGCCGGTCCAAGATCATCAAGTTCGCCGGCTGCTACCACGGCCATGTCGATGCGCTGCTGGCCTCCGCCGGGTCCGGTGTGGTCACCCTCGGGCTGCCCGACACCCCGGGCGTCACCGGCGCCGCCACCGCCGACACGATCGTGCTGCCCTACAACGACGTGGTCGCGGTGGAGGAGGCGTTCACCGAGTACGGCAACGAGATCGCCTGCGTGATCACCGAGGCGTGCCCCGCCAACATGGGCGTGGTGCCGCCGGTCGACGGTTTCAACGCGCTGCTGCGCGACCTGTGCACCAGGTTCGGCGCCCTGCTCATCCTCGATGAGGTGCTCACCGGCTTCCGGGTGACGAGCTCGGGCTGGTACGGCAGGGAGGGCGTGGAGGCCGACCTGTTCACCTACGGCAAGGTGATGGGCGGCGGCCTGCCCGCCGCGGCGTTCGGCGGCCGCGCGGAGATCATGGACCGTCTGGCCCCGGCCGGGCCGGTCTACCAGGCGGGCACCCTGTCGGGTAACCCGCTGGCCACCGCCGCCGGCCTGGCGACGCTGCGCGGCTGCACCCCCGAGGTCTACGCCAAGGTCGACCGCGCCGCCGAACTGGTCGGCCGGTGGGCGAGCGAGGCGCTGGCGAAGGAGGGCGTCCCGCACCGGCTGCAGACGGCGGGCAACCTCTTCTCGGTGTTCTTCACCGGCGATCAGGTGCTGGATTTCACACACGCGCAGAGGCAGGACTCGGCCGCCTACGCCGCGTTCTTCCACGAGGCGCTGAACCGCGGCGTCTACCTGCCGCCCTCGTCGTACGAGGTGTGGTTCCTCAGCGCGGCGCACGACGACGCCGCGCTGGAGCGGATCGCCGACGCGCTGCCGCACGCGGCCCGTGCGGCGGCTCAGGCCGGTCCGTCCGGGTCGCGAAGGTAGTCTGTTCCCGCCATGACTGAGACCACGATCGTTCATCTGCTGCGTCACGGTGAGGTCCACAATCCCCGAGGCGTTCTGTACGGCCGTCTTCCCGACTTCCACCTCAGCGAGGACGGTCGGCTGATGGCCAAGGCGGCGGCGAACTGGTTCGCCGGCCGCGACCTGGCCGTGCTCTACACCTCCCCCCTGGATCGGGCGCGCGAGACGATCGCCCCGCTCGCCGAGGCCACCGGGCTGAGCCCGGTGGTCGACGTGCGGTTGATCGAGGCGGACAACAAGTTCGAGGGCGAGGTCTTCCGGATGGGCAGGCTCGCCGATCCTCGGGTCTGGCGCCGGTTCGTCAATCCGTTCAAGCCGTCCTGGGGCGAGCCGTTCCAGGAGGTCGCCGACCGGATGTGGTCCTTCAGCCTGGAGGCGCGGGACGCGGCCCGCGGCAGGGAGGCGGTGTGCGTCAGCCACCAGCTCCCGATCTACACCGCGCGCCGGCTGGCCGAGGGGGTGCGGCTGTGGCACGACCCGCGCCGCCGCCAGTGCGGTCTGGCCAGCGTGACCAGCCTCGTCTTCAAGGGCGACACGCTGGCCGGCGTGGAGTACGCCGAGCCGGCCGCGCACCTGGTCAGGCACCCGAGCATCCCGGGCGCCTGAGGCCGGGTACAGTCACGTACTACAGCTCGTAGTGCATTAGGAGTACCTCATGATCCGCCGTGCCGTCCTGGCGTTCACCGCGGTGGCCCTGGCCGCCGGCTGTTCCTCGGGCGGCACCGCGGAGCCGGGCGAGCCGATCCCCGGCGCCGACCGCCGCTCGCCCGCGGCGGTCAAGGGCGAGACCCTGGACGGGCAGCAGTTCGATCTCGCCGCGCACCGGGGCAGGGTCGTGGTCGTCAACTTCTGGGCGTCCTGGTGCGGCCCGTGCCGTGCCGAGGCGCCGGCCCTGGAGGAGACCTACAAGCAGAACAAGGACGCCGGCGTGGAGTTCGTCGGGATCGACACCCGCGACACCCGCGACGGGGCCAAGGCGTTCGTCCGCAACTTCGGCTCCACCTATCCCAGCCTCTTCGACCCCGAAGGCAAGATCACTCAGGCGTTCTCCTCGGTGAACCCCAGCGCGCTGCCGACCACGCTGATCCTGGACCGCGAGGGCCGGATCGCGGTGCAGTTCCCCGGCATCGTCAGCAAGGCGCGGCTCGACCCGGCGCTGGCGAAGATCGTCGCGGAGCGATGACGCTCGCGATGGGAGTGGAGCAGACCATCACCAGCGGCACGCTGGTGATGGCGCTGCCGCTGGCCGCGCTGGCGGGCATGGTCTCCTTCCTCAGCCCCTGCGTCCTGCCGCTGGTCCCCGGCTATCTGTCGTATGTGACGGGCATGACCGGCGAGGACCTGGCCGAGCAGCGCAGGGGACGGCTGGTGGGCGGCGTCATGCTGTTCGTGCTGGGCTTCACGCTGGTGTTCATGGCGTACGGGCTCGTGTTCGGCGGCCTCGGGCACTGGCTGTTCTCCTACCAGGACGTCATCACCCGGGTCCTGGGCGCCCTCACGATCGTCATGGGCCTGCTGTTCATGGGCTTCTTCACCAACCTTCAGCGCACCTTCAAGTCGGCGCGGCTGCCCAGTCCGGGGCTGGCCGGCGCGCCGCTGCTGGGACTGCTGTTCGGGCTGGGCTGGACGCCCTGCATCGGCCCGACGCTGGGCGCCATCCAGGCGCTGGCGGTGACCGAGGGGACCCCGCTGCGCGGCGGGGTGCTCTCCTTCTTCTACTGCGTGGGCCTGGGGTTGCCGTTCCTGCTGACGGCGCTGGCCTACCGCAAGGCGCTCACCGTCTTCGGATGGGTGCGGCGCCACTATCTGCTGGTGATGCGGCTGGGCGGCGGCATGCTCGTCGTCATCGGGCTGCTGCTGGTCAGCGGGCTGTGGACGGAGTTGAACAATGAGCTGCGGGTCTGGATCGGCGGCTTCAGGACGGTGATCTAGATGGGTCTCAAAGGCTGGCTGCGCTGGTGCTGGCGGCAGCTCACCTCCATGCGGACGGCGCTGGTGCTGCTGTTCCTGGTGGCGCTGGCGTCGGTGCCGGGATCGGTCTTCCCCCAGCGCGGCCAGTCGCCGGAGAAGGTGGCGCAGTACTTCGAGGACCACGCGAAGCTGGCGCCCTGGCTGGACAGGCTGTCGCTCTTCGACGTGTTCGCCGCGCCGTGGTTCGCCGCGATCTACCTGCTGCTGTTCGTCTCGCTGGCCGGGTGCGTCCTGCCGCGCTCCTGGCAGCTCCTGCAGAACGTCAGGTCGCGTCCGCCGTCCGCGCCCAAGCGGCTGGGCAGGCTGCCCCAGAACGCGCGGTTCACCTCGGGCGACTCGCCCGAGGCGGTGCTGGAGCAGGCGCGTGAGCGGCTGCGCGGGCGCCGGTTCCGCGTCGTCGCCGACGAGGGTTCGGTCGCGGCGGAGAAGGGCTACCTGCACGAGGCGGGGAACCTCGTCTTCCATCTGGCGCTGCTGGCGCTGATCTTCTCGGTGGGCCTCGGCGCGATGTTCGGCTACCGGGGCAGCCTGCTGCTGACCGAGGGGACGGGCTTCACCAACTCGGTCGCCTACTACGACGAGTACAAGCCGGGCCACATGGTGGACCCCGCCGACCTCGCGCCGTTCCAGGTGACGCTCGATGACTTCAAGGCCACCTACATCACCTCGGGCTCCCAGCTCGGCCAGGCCAGGGACTTCTCGGCGAAGGTCACCTACCGGGAGGACGCCGGCGGCCGCGAGCGCACCGCGGTGGTGCGGGTCAACCATCCGCTGGACGTGCGGGGCGCCAAGGTCTACCTGCTGGGCCAGGGCTACGCGCCGATCTTCAAGATCACCGACAGCAAGGGCGACGTCGCCTTCAACGACGCGGTCCAGTTCCTGCCGCTGGACTCGGGCTCGATGGCCTCCGAGGGCGTCATCAAGGCGCCGGACGCCGATCCGCAGCTCGGCTTCCAGGTGATGTTCTGGCCCACGGCGGCCCCCGGCGGCGACGGGAAGGTCGTCTCCTCCTTCCCCGACGCGCTGAACCCGATGGTCGCGGTCATCGGCGCGTTCAAGGGCGATCTGAACATGGACTCGGGGCGCGCCCAGTCGGTGTACGAGCTCGACGCCTCCAAGCTGCAGATGCTGAAGATCGACCGCAAGGCGATGGGCGTCGGGGAGACGCTGAAGCTGCCGGACGGGGCGGGGGAGATCACCTTCGTCGGCTACAAGCAGTACGCCTCCCTGACCGTCAACTACGACCCCGGACGGATCCCGGCGCTGGTCGCGGCTACGGTGGCGATCGCCGGCCTCGTGGTGTCGCTGATGACGCGCCGCCGCAGGGTGTGGGTCCGTGCGAGCGCCGGAGAGGACGGGCGTACGGTGGTCGAGGTCGGCGGCCTCACCCTGGGCACCCCCACCGGGGAGTTCGACGACCTGCTGCGCGAGCTGCGCCCAGAGGAACCCGAGCCGGTGCCGGCCGGAACGATCAAGGAGTGACGCGGTGGTCGACACCGAACTCGCCGACCTGAGCAACAACATGCTGCTCGGGGCGGTCCTGCTGTATGTGGTGGCGATGCTCGGCTACGCGGCCGATCTCGCCTTCTCCCCCCGTCCCGCCAAGGCCCGTGTCAAGGAACTGGTGGGCGCCGGCTCCCCGGCGGAGGACGTGACGGGCGCGGACGCGGGAGACGCCGAGGAGGAAGAGGAGGCGCCGCGCCGCGACTGGGGCAGGTTCGCCGTCCTCATCACCACGTTCGGCTGGCTGCTGCACCTGGGCGGGGTCGTCACCCGCGGCATGTCGGTGTCCCGCTGGCCGTGGGGCAACATGTACGAGTTCGTGGTGGCGATCTGCCTGGCCGCGGTGACCGGCTACCTGGTGCTGCTGGTCCGCGACAAGGCGCGCTTCCTCGGCGCGTTCGTCATGCTCGCGGTGGTGCTGGGCCTCGGCGCCGCCACCATCTGGCTCTACCAGGCGCCGGGCGAGCTGGTCCCGGCGCTGAAGTCCTACTGGATCGCCATCCACGTCACCGCCGCGATCATCGCCTCGGGCGGGTTCACCGTCGGCTTCGTCTCCACGCTGCTGTACCTGGGCGCCGCCCGGTTCGAGGAGAAGGGCAGGCCCGCGTTCTTCGCCAGGCTCCCCAAGGCCGAGGTCTTCGACAGCCTGTCCTACAAGTCGGTCATGTTCGTCTTCCCGGTGTGGACGTTCGCCATCATCGCCGGTGCGATCTGGGCGGATGAGGCATGGGGCCGCTACTGGGGCTGGGACCCCAAGGAGACCTGGTCGTTCATCGTCTTCGCGATCTACGCCGGCTATCTGCACGCCAGGGCGACCGCGGGCTGGAAGGGCCGCAAGGCCGCGGTCGTGTCCGTCGTGGGATACGCGGCGCTGCTGTTCAACCTGGTCGGTGTGAACATCTTCCTCAACGGCCTGCATTCCTACGCGGGCGTTTAATGTGATCTTGCGCTGTTTCACGCTTGAATGGACGAGAGCGTCCAGTCAGAGCGGGGGATGGCATGCGGTGGGGTCGGCACCGGAGGACCACCGAGGGCGTCTCGCTGACGGAGGCGAGGCCGCGGGAGTCACAGCCCAGGGACAGGGGCGGGAGGTTCCTGCGCGCGACGGCGCGCGACTACTCCGCCTATGAGCTCGACGACACGCCCGAGGCCCCCGAGGCATCCGGCGTGATGGAGGCACCCGAGACGATCGTCCGGGTGCCTCCGCATTCCCCGGACCATCCCTGGGGCGGTGACGGCAGGGTCCACTGCGGCCCGCTGGAGGCGGTCCTGTACCGCCAGTGGGACCACCGCCGTGGCTCCCCCTCGCCCGAGGTGGTGCGGGCGGTGGAGAGCCTTGCCATGCTCCCCGAGCGGCTCAAGCTCAAGCTGGCGGCGGAGCTGGACGGCATCTACGTGGGACCGGGCGGGGTGCCCGACCTCGACCACATGGGCGCCCTCAAGGGCAGGAGCCTGCCGTCGGGACGGGCGACATGGGACATCTGCGCCGGAGCCTACGGCGGGCGCAAGGTCGTGGTGGGCGACCGGCCCTCGCCCACGCCGGACGTGATGATGCACGAGATCGGTCACGCCCTGGACGACGTGGACGCCCCGGGGGAGGCATGGGTATCCGATACACCGGAATTCCGAAAGCTGTACGCCTCATGTGTCCCGTTCCTGCAGAGTGATTTTCACCAGCAACAGGGAAAACTGGGATTGCGTGAGTTCTTCGCGGACGCGTTCGCGGCCATCGCCTCACATCAGCGTCCCGCCCTCGTCGACATGCTGGGCGGCAACATCCGTCTGGCGCTCGACGTGATGCTCTTCTTCAACCGCCGGTACGGAATCTGAGGGGTGCGAGAATGTATGTGATCAGACTCGCCAACGGGAGACTGCTCGTGCCGCACAGCGAGCTCACCGAGGGAGGGGAGATCGTGCAGGCCTACGTGGAGATCGGCCCGGACGACCCGGAGTATGAGCGGCTCGCCGGAACGGCGCGCACCGAGGAGGAGCTGGCCGAGCTGCGCGGCCGGTGGCGCAGGGACGACGCCGCCCTGCGCGCGCGGTTCGAGGCGTGGAGGGACGCCCTGCCCGAGGAACCCACCGGCCCCGGAACCCCGCCGGGACCGGTGGCTGACTAACGGACCTCGGCCAGCGGCTCGTCTCCGCGCAGCAGCGCGTGCACCTCGGACTCGCGGAACCGGCGGTGGCCCCCCGGAGTGCGGATGCTGCTGATCCTGCCGGCGGCGGCCCAGCGGGTGACCGTCTTGGGGTCGACCCGGAACAGGGCTGCGACCTCTCCAGGGGTCAACAGACGCTCACTAGTGCTTTCCACGGATTCTCTCCCCTTTTGTCCCGCTCTGGTCGCGGGTGGATGGATTCCAAGTGTGCCGGGTCGAGACCGATTCATGCCTTGTTTTCGTGAAACATAACTTTGAGTGACGCCGTGAGCTGGCCTTACTCCGCAAAGTAACCATCGCATATCTCACAGCAGTCCCGAAGGGCCCACTGACACCGTTCTTGACGCGAGAACACCGGCGAAGATGAGTTTTCGGCCGGTGGTGCGTCCGGTGCAGAAGGGAAGGGGCGGATAAGCTCCGACCATGTCCGATCTGGTGACGTTGGCGGAGATCGAAGCCGCCGCCCGCCGGCTGTCCGGTGTCGCGGTGCGTACCCCGCTCGTCCGCTACCCGGACGCCCCCCTGTGGATCAAGCCCGAGTCGCTGCAGCCGATCGGCGCGTTCAAGCTCCGCGGCGCCTACGCGGCGATGACCGCAGGGGAGCGGGGAAGCCCGCTCCCGGCCGGTGTCGTGGCGCACTCCAGCGGCAACCACGCGCAGGCCGTCGCCTACGCGGCCCGCGAACTGGGCGTCCGCGCGGTGCTGGTGATCCCCCGCAACGCGCCCGAGGTCAAGGTGGCCGAGTGCATCAGGCTGGGCGCCGAGGTCATCCTGGTCGAGCCGACGATGGAGGCGCGTACCGAGACCGCGGAGCGGCTGGCGCGGGCGCACGGCTATGACCTCATTCCCCCCTTCGACGACCGGAGGGTGATCGCCGGGCAGGGCACCGCCGGGCTGGAGATCATGGCGGACGCCCCCGGCGCCGGGCTGGTGCTGGCCCCGGTGGGCGGCGGCGGGCTGCTGGCCGGGACGGCCGTCGCGGTCAAGGAGCTCAGCCCCGGCACCCGGGTGATCGGCGTCGAGCCGTCCCTCGCCGCCGACGCCCGCGACTACTTCCTCCTGGGCCGGCCGGTGTCCTGGGACGCCGCCGAGACCCGGCGCACGATGGCCGACGCGCTGCGGGTCAACCGGGTCGGCGACCTCCCCTTCCGGCACATCGCCGAGTACGTCGACGACATCGTCACGGTCACCGAGGAGGAGATCCACGAGACGATGCGGCTGCTGGCGGTCCGGGTCCATCTGATCGCCGAGCCCGCCGGCGCGGTGGCAGCGGCGGCGTTCCTCTTCCACCGCGACGAACTGCCACCGGGAGACGGCGTGGCGATCCTGTCCGGGGGCAACGTGGACCCCGCCCTCCTC
>JAFACJ010000252.1 GCA_023425615.1 Actinomycetes bacterium | reverse complement strand
GGCTATGTGCTGAAGCAGATCCACGGTACCGACCTCGTCGGGGCGGTCCGCACGGTGGCCGCGGGCCAGTCGCTGCTGGATCCCCGGTCGACCGCCCTGATGCTGCAGCGCCTGCGCGACAGGCAGGCGCGCAAGGACCCGCTCGCCGGCCTGTCCGACCAGGAGAAGCGGATCCTGGAGCTGATCGGCGAGGGCCTGACCAACCGGCAGATCGGCGAGCGCATGTTCCTCGCCGAGAAGACCGTGAAGAACTACGTGTCTGGCCTGTTCACCAAGCTCAACATGAGCCGGCGCACCCAGGCCGCCGCCCTGGCCGTCGAGCTGAAGGTGAACCGGACCCCCGCCCGAAACGACGGCCAGGGGCTCTCGTCCTTATCGCGGTCGGGCTCCGGCCGGTGAGCCCGCCTCGCGATCCCCGGCGGAGACACGTGCGCGCGTTCCCCGTCAGGTCTCCGGCCGGTGCGCGACCATCACCGAGCAGCGGGCGTGGTGGACCGCCACCTGGCTGACCGAGCCCAGGAAGAAACCGCGCACGGCGCCGCGGCCGCGCGATCCGACGACCAGCAGCCGTGCCTCCTCCGACGCCTCGATCACCCGGTCGGCCGGGTCCCCGTCGACGAACGAGGCGGTGGCGTCGACGTCCGGGTACTTCGCGCGCAGTCTTCCGACCGCCTCCTCGAACCGGTCGCGGCAGATCGCGCGCAGTCCGTCCCCGTCGAGGAACGGGACCTCCTGCACGGCGGTCCCTTCGGGCCACACGCAGAGCACGCGCAGCGGCGCCCGCCGCAGGTGCGCCTCGGTGAACGCCGCCTCCAGCGCGAGGTCACCGGCCTCGGAGCCGTCGACCGCCGTGAGCACCGGTCGGCTGTCGCCCTCGACGGTGTCCTTCACGACGGTGACGAGGCCGTGCGCGTGCATGCTCACCGCGGCGCTCACCGAGCCGACGAGCACCTCGCCGACGGAGCTCGAACCGCTCCGCCCGACCACGGTCAGCTCCGCCTTTCCGCTGAGCCCGATGAGGAGGGCCGGCGCCGAACCGCACTCCACCCGCGTCCTGACCTCCAGCTCCGGATGCGCCGCTCGCACCCCCTCCGCCGCCTCCTTGGCCAGCGCCTGCGCTCCCTCGGCGAGGTTCTCCATCGGTACCACCACGAAACCGGGCACCACCACCAGCCACGCGTGCAAGATCGTCAGCGGAACCGCCCGCAGCGCCGCCTCCTCCGCCGCCCAGCGCAGCGCCCGCTTCGCCCCCTCCGACCCGTCATAACCGACGAGCACGCCCACCCGCTCCGCCATGGCCTTCTCCTTCTCTTCTCGTTCCACCCCCACACTTCTCGGCTCGCCCCGCCTCGGCACCGGCCAACGGTCTCCACCAGACGGGACTTTTGCCCCTTTTTACCGATATTTCAGGGGAGGTGGAAGATCGTGGGGGTGCGCAAGGCGAGGATGGCGAGGTCGTCGTGGCCGTCGCCGGGCCGGTGCTCGGCCAGCGCCTGGCAGAACTCCGCGAGGGGCAGGCCGCTGTGGGCGGCGGCCACGGCGGCGAGGGCGTCGAGGCCGGTGTCGAGGGTGTGGTCGCGGTGTTCGATCAGACCGTCGGTGAACAGCACCACGGTGGCGCCGCCGGGCAGCAGGCGGGTGTGGTCCGGGCGGGGCAGGTCGGCCTCCACGCCCAGGGGCAGCCCGGGTTCGGCCTCCAGATACTCGACCCGCCCGTCCGGGGTGAGCAGCAGCGGCGGCGGGTGCCCGGCGGTGCTCCAGTGCAGCCTCCACGGCGGCTCTCCCGGCGACGCGGAACGGACGTGCTCGATACGGGCCAGGCACGCGGTGGTGACGGGATTGTCGGTGATGGCGTGCAGGGTGTGGTCGAGCTGGGTGAGGACCGTGCTGGGCGGGCTGCGGCGGTCATAGAGCAGGGCGCGCAGCATGTTGCGGGTCTGCGCCATCACCGCGGCCGCCGTCAGGTCGTGGCCGACGACGTCGCCGATGACCGCGGCGCACGCCTCGTCGGGCAGCATCAGCGCGTCGTACCAGTCACCGCCCACCAGGCCGCACTCGTCATCGCTGCGCGCGGGGAGGTACACCGCGGCGGCCTCGAACGGCGCCAGCTCCGGGACGCGGGGCAGCAGCAGCCGCTGGAACCGTTCGGCGCTGGAACGGACCTGCTGGTACAGGCGCGCGTTCTCCACCGCCACCCCGGCGGCGCCGGCCAGCGCCACCACCACCGCCTCGTCGTGCTCGTCGAACGGCTGACCGTCGTGCCGGTCCGCCAGATACAGGTTGCCGTAGATGCGGCCCCGCACGCTGATCGCCACCCCCAGCAGCCTCCGCATCGGCGGATGCCCCGGCGGGAAGCCCGCCGACTCCAGATGGGCGGGGAGGTCGGGCACCCGCAACGGCTCCGGATGGTGGATCAGATGCCCCAGCAGGCCCCGCCCGTGCGGCAGTTCCACTCCGGCCAGGGCCGCCGCCTCCCGCTCGTCCAGCCCGACCGGGATGAACTCCGACAGCCCCTTGCCATACTCGTCCAGGATGCCCAGCGCGCCGTAACGGGCGCCGACCAGGTCCATCGCCGCGTCGATGATCTGCCGCAGCACCACCGGCAGCTCCAGCTCACGGCTGATCGCCAGCACCGCCTTCAGCAGCGACCCCATCCGCTCCTGTGCCCGCACATACACCTGGAGCTGCTCGACCGCCCGCTCCAGCTCCGTACCCGGCAGCCGCAACGGCTTCCCCCCCCCGGACCCCCCC
>JAFACJ010000280.1 GCA_023425615.1 Actinomycetes bacterium | reverse complement strand
GCTCCCTCCTGGTGACCGACGAGTCCGCGCCGGGCCTGGCGCCCTACCGCTCGGCCTTCGCCGGGGGCCCCGGGCGCGACCTGCTCGTCCTCGCCGTCTCCGCCGTCCTCGCGCTCCTGGCGGCCGGCTGGATCGCGCACCGCAGGACCCGCCCGCCGGTGACCCCGGTCAGGCGGGGCGGGAGAGGCGGGTGAGGCGGTGGTAGGCGAGGCCCGCCACCAGGCCCCAGAAGGGGGCGCCGATGCCGAGGGCGGTGACGCCGGAGGCGGAGATGACGAGGGCGATGACGGACGCCTCGCGGACGCCGGGGTCCTGGAGGGCGGCGTGCAGGGAGGAGGCGAGGGCGGCGAAGAGGGCGAGGCCCGCGACCGACTCGATGAGCAGGGGCGGTGCGGTGGAGATGAAGGAGACGGCGAGCCCCGACAGGAGGCCGAGGAGCAGGAAGGCGAGACCGCCGGTGACCGAGGCGATCCAGCGGCGGTCGCGGTCGGGGTGCGCCTCGGGCCCGGCCGCGAGCTGGGCGGTGATGGCGGCGAGGTTGACGGCGTGGCCGCCGAAGGGCGCGCCGAGGACGGTGGCGGCGCCCGTGGTGGTGAGGATGGGCCGCAGGTCGGGGTGGTAGCCGTTGGCGGCGAGCACGCCCATGCCGGGGATGTTCTGCGAGGCCATCGTCACGATGTACAGGGGGAGCGCGATGCCGATGAGCGCCCCTGCCGACAGCTCGGGCCAGGCGAAGGCGAGCACGGGCCAGGGGTCGGAGACGGGCGCCGCGCCGGGGGAGCGGGTCAGCCAGATGGCGGCGAGCGCGACGGCGAGGGCGGCGGGCACGGCCCAGACCCTGGTGCGGGTGAAGCGGCCGAAGACCAGCCAGGTGAGGACGACGGGGACGGCGGCGCGGGGGAGTTCGGCGACGGCCTTCACCGGGGCCAGGCACAGGGGCAGCAGGACGCCGGCGAGCATCGCCGAGGCCAGCGGGACGGGGATCGCCGCCAGCAGCCGGCCCAGCCGGGCGGACAGCCCGGTGAGGATGAGGAGGACACCGGTGACGGCGAAGGCGCCGAGCGCCTCGCGGTAGGTGAGGTCCCGGCCCGTCCCCGCCGCCAGCAGCGCCGCGCCGGGCGTGGACCAGGCGATGCTGATCGGCACCCGGTAGCGCAGTCCGAGGAGGACCGCGCACAGCCCCATCGCCACCGACAGGATGAGGAGTCCCGAGGCCGCCTGCCGCTCGTCCGCGCCGACGGCCCGCAGCCCGGCGAGCACCACGGCGAACGAGCTGGCGAAGCCGACGATCGCCTGCACGATCCCGGCGAGTACCGGCTGCATCCGCATGGACACCACCTCCAGGCCGCGGGGCGGCCCCACCCCGGTCCGTTCCGTTTACGGAACGAGAGTCTAGGGCGTATGTTCCGTAAACAGAACAGATGCGGACGGGAGGGTCATGCCGGACGGCGATCACCGGACGGCCGCGCCGTCGTGCATGCTTGGTGCATGACGGACGGACCGAGCTTCGCCGCCGGGATCGGGAGGCGGATCCGCGATCTGCGGCAGGCGCGCGGGATCTCCCTGTCGGAACTGGCGCACCGCGCGTCCGTCGGGAAGGCCACGCTGTCGGCGCTGGAGTCGGGCACCCGCAACCCGACGGTCGAGACGCTGTACGCGATCACGGCGCAGCTCGACGTCCCGCTCGCCGCCGTCCTCACCGACCCCGGCGTCCGCGCCGCCGAGGAGGTCCACGGCGAGGCGGTCACCGCCCGGCTCCTGGAGACGTTCGACGACCCCGGCTGCACCACCGAGATCTACCGGCTGCACATCCGGCCCGGCCGCCTCCAGACCTCCCCCGCCCACCCGGAGGGCGTCACCGAACACCTCACGGTGTTCTCCGGCACCGCCCGGGTGGGGCCCGTCGACGCGCCGCTGGTCATCCCCGCGGGGTCGCACGCCTCCTGGCGTTCGGACGTCCCCCATCTCTACGCCGCCGAGACCGGCGAGGAGGTGCACGCGGCGCTCGTCATCCGCCATCCCCGCGCGTGAGGGGCCCGCTCAGTTCAGCGCCCACTCGCCGGACTGGCCGGCGAAGCCGCTGTCCAGGGTGAACTGGAACTTGGCGAGCTTGGCGGTCTTGGGCACGAGGAAGACGATGAACCCCTTGCGGCTGTTCCCCGGGGCGATCTTCACCGCGCTGCCGATGAACGGACCTGCCGCGATCTCGCTGAAGTCCGCGTCGTACTGCTGGTCGTCGGCGTCGATGAGCTTGGCGCCGTTGGTGGGGGAGTCGTCGTAGGCCTGGGTGCCGACGTTCTTGAGCACGATCTGGACGGCGACGAACCGGCTTCCCTTCTCCGGCCGGTTGAACTCGTCCTTGCCCTTGGCGTTGCGGATCACCCTGGCGACCTTGACCGCGATCTTCAGTTCCTTCTCCATGCCGGTCAGGGTGATCTGGCTGCCCACCTTCGCCGTCTGGTTCGCGCGCTTGGAGGGGTCGCCGCCGGCGTCGTCGGGGGTGCTGGTCACCTCGGTGGCCGGGGCGCAACCGGTGAGCGCCAGCCCCAGGGCGGCTGTCGACACGGCGAGGAAAGTCTTCACTTCTGCTCCAGAATCGGCGAGCGGTGGATGATCTCGCTGATTCTGGAGTGATTCGGGTAGCGTCTTCTGTGCCCCCTGACGCAAGTGGCGCAGGTGCTCAGCCCGAGGTGTTGCGCCGGATCTTCTGCAGCTCCTCGGTGATCTTGAACTGGTTGATCACGAACTCCAGCGCCATCCGCACCAGAAGCACGTTGAACAGCCAGAAGAGCGGGGCGACGACGAGCGCGAGATAGAAGGGCCAGTCGAAGCCGCCGTCGTCACCGGTCTTCCCCTGCAGACCCCAGATGCCGGCGAAGAGGAACAGGCTGAGCAGGGTGATGACGGCCAGTGCCAGCAGATAGAAGAAGCGGATGATCATCGGGGTGACCATCGCGTCGAACCTGGTGTCCAGCAGCGCGCCGAAGAAGCCCTTCTTGCGGACGACCGGATACCCCTGCGACTGCTCGGGTCCCGGCCGTGACGGCGGACCGGCGGGCGGCTGCGGGGGCTGGGGCGGCATCTGCTGCGGCCCGGTGTGCCCGGGACCCGGCTGCCACTGCGGCGGAGGGCCCTGCTGGGGGCGCTGGGGCGGGAGTCCGGAGCGCCCCTGCTGCTCGGGTGGCGGGTTGCCGTATCCGTACTGCTGGGGGTTGAACCTCGGCTGCTCGGACGGGGTCGTCATCCGCTCGCTCCTGCTCTCGGGGAACCTGCGTCCACCTTAGAGCGAGACCTCTGGAGAAGGGCGGGAGACACGGGTGAGGTTCCCCTGCCGGGGAAGGGAAAGGACATAAAGCCCAAAGGGTTAGACCAAAAACAATTCCCTACGGGCGTTCTGTCCATAGCCCCAAGCTATCGTCAAGGGGGGATGCATATGTGACAAGCATCACAGCACGATGACTCGTTGTTAGCTGTGTCACACGACCTGGGGAAGAGCGTAAGGTCGCCTTCCTCAGACCCCTGAGGAGGCAGCGATGGCCACGGTCGAAGCGCCCGCGAAGGTGCGGGCGCGGATCTCCGCGAAGACCTTCCGTAACGACAACTGGCGCAAGTACCCCTATGTAACTTTCATCATCTTCACCGCTTGGGTCATCTACGCCACGATCCGCGCGATGTGGGGCAGCGCCTTCTACGTCCCCGAGTACCACTACCTGACACCGTTCTACTCGCCTTGTGTGAACAACGCGTGCAGCGATGTGACGGTGAACGGCGTGACGGGCAGCGCGGCGCACTTCGGCACGTTCGTCCCCGAGGGCGTGCCCTTCTTCATCCCCTACGCTCTCATCTCCCTGCCGTTCCTGCTGCTGTTCCGGTTGACGTGCTACTACTACCGCAAGGCGTACTACCGCTCCTTCTGGGCCTCGCCGCAGGCGTGCGCGGTCCGCGAGCCGCACGCCAAGTACACGGGCGAGACGCGCTTCCCGCTGATCGGGCAGAACCTGCACCGGTACTTCTGGCTCGCCGCGGGCGTCATCTCGCTGATCAACACCTATGACGCCGTTCTCGCCTTCCACGGCAAGGACGGCGGTTTCGGCATCGGTCTCGGCACCGTCATCCTGTGGGCGAACGTCATCCTGCTGTGGCTGTACACCCTCTCGTGCCACTCCTGCCGCCACGTCATGGGCGGCCGGCTGAAGAACTTCTCCAAGCACCCCGTCCGCTACCGCCTGTGGACATGGGTCTCGAAGATCAACGCTCAGCACGGCAACTACGCCCTCATCACGCTCGGCTCCCTGGTGGTCGCCGACTTCTACGTGATGCTCGTGGCCAGCGAGACCATCAACGACCTCCGCTTCTTCAACTGAAGGCCCTCATGACTGAAATCGAACGACACTCCTACGACGTCGTCGTCATCGGTGCCGGCGGCGCGGGACTGCGCGCGGCCATCGAGGCCAGGCTGCGCGGCAAGAAGGTCGCGGTCATCTCCAAGTCGCTGTTCGGCAAGGCGCACACCGTCATGGCCGAGGGCGGCGCCGCCGCCGCGATGGGCAACGTCAACTCCAACGACAACTGGGAGGTCCACTTCCGCG
>JAFACJ010000211.1 GCA_023425615.1 Actinomycetes bacterium | reverse complement strand
GTACCGTGACTTCCTCGTCGGCAGCGCGCTGGGTGTCCTTCCCTCCACTTTGGGGTATGCGGCACTGGGTGCGTCCGTTTTCGGCCCCTCCGCGGTGCCGATGACCATCGCCGTCCTCAGCGGACTGTGCCTGCTGAGCCTGGCGGTGACCGTCGGGCTACACCGAGTACGCAAAACCGAGCCGCACCCGTCGCCGCAGACCCTCAAGACCGGATAACTTGAACCTGGTCCGCAGGTGACCACGAAGAAGTGAGACTCCTGGAGGTCCCCCCGATGAAGATCCTGATAGCCGGAGCCACCGGTGTGATCGGCCGTGCGCTGGTGCCTCTGCTGGTCGAGGCGGGTCACGAGGTGTCCGGCACCACCCGGCACCGCGCCAAGGGCAAGCTCCTGGAGGGGCTGGGCGCCCATCCGGTGGTCGTCGACGTGCTGGACGCCAGGAAGCTGCGCAAGGCCGTCAAGGCCGAGCGGCCCGACGTCATCGTCCACCAGCTCACCGACCTGTCGAACGAGGACTTCAACGCCAACAACGACCTGCGGGTCGAGGGCACCCGCAACCTCGTGGACGCCGCGCTGGCCGTGGGCGTGGAGACGATGGTCGCGCAGAGCATCTCGTGGCTGTACACCAGGGGCGAGGAGCCGGCGGTCGAGGACGACCCGCTGGACCCCGAGCTGCCGCCCTACAAGGGCATCGCCTCGCTGGAGGCCGATGTCGCCAGGATGCCCCACGGTGTCATCCTGCGTTATGGCGCGTTCTACGGGCCCGGTACCTGGTACGCCCCGGACGGGGCGATCGCCGACCGGGTCAGGAACGGGCGGCTGGCGCTGAGTCCCGCGTGGACGTCGTTCGTCCATGTGGAGGACGCGGCGGCGGCCACGGTCGCGGCGCTGGACTGGGAGGCGGGTGCGGTCAACATCGTCGACGACGAGCCCGCGACGTTCGAGGAATGGCTGCCGCCCTACGCCGAGGCGCTGGGAGCCCCGGAGCCGCGCTCGATCCGGCACGCCGCGGCGACCGGCCGCCCGGTCTCCAACGCCAGGGCCAAGGAGCTGGGCTGGACGCCGCAGTACCCCACCTGGCGGACGGGTCTGCTCACCGAGGTCGCGCCCGCGGAGTGACGGCGTCGCGGCGGCCCGCGTCGCGGCGGGGGCGTCGCCGTCTTCTCAGAAGGCGACGGTGTACCAGAACCGCAGCCGCTGGTCGGCGAGCCGCTCCCAGCCCCACTCCTTGGCGAGGAAGTCAAGGATGTACAGGCCGCGTCCGCTCTCGCGCTCCTCATCCGGCCGGTAGCAGGGGGCGGGTTCGCCGGTGCCGCCGCGGTCGACGACCTCGACGCGCACGATCTGGTCACCCGACTCGGCGGTCAGCTCGATCATGCCGCCGGGGCGGGCGTACAGGACGCTGTTGCCGAACGTCTCCGACAGGAGCTGCACCGCGGCGTACTCGGCGGGGTGGTCGTGACCGAGCCAGTCCGAGAGCCACCGGCGCGCCACCCGGGTCT
The DNA here is from genome assembly GCA_023425615.1 of Actinomycetes bacterium. Classification (GTDB taxonomy): domain Bacteria; phylum Actinomycetota; class Actinomycetes; order Streptosporangiales; family Streptosporangiaceae; genus Actinocorallia. The sequence goes on along the minus strand of JAFACJ010000211.1, from coordinate 1,642 downwards.
GCTCGGGTCTGCCGGGCAGGGTGATCCGCGCGGTGGTCGTCATGGCAGGTCCTCGCCGTCCGTGTGTTGTCGCCCCTCCAGATGTGCTTCTTCCACGGGAACCTCCTGCGATCGAGCCGGACGGCGGCGGAGACCGGGGCGAATCCCGGAATTCCCCTGATCACCGCTCATGCCCGCATCGGTCCTGTGCCGTGCCGGATGCCGTTGTTCGGGGTACCGCCGGGCCTCCACCTCGCTACTCTCTGAGTGTGGGGCGCGACGGGGGGTCATGTAAAGCGCTTTCGTGGAATATTCCAAAGTCGATCGTCGCACAGGGGAGACGACGTACCCGGGAGGAACCATGACCTCAGGACGGACCAGTCCGACCGTCAGGCGCAGGCGGCTCGCCGCCGAGATGCGCAGGCTCCGCGCGGACCGCCAGGTGAACCTGGACGAGGTGGCCAAGGGCTCGGACGTCCGCCGCACCACCGTCTACCGGATCGAGCAGGCGTCGCACGCGCCGAAGGTCAACGACATCAAGGCGCTGTGCCGGTACTACGAGCTCTCGGAGGAGGAGACCGAGGCCCTGGTGACGCTGGCCAGGGAGGGCGGGCAGCGGGGCTGGTGGCAGCGCCCCGGCCGGTCCTCCTCGATCCCGCCCTGGTTCGAGACCTACATCGGGCTGGAGGAGGAGGCCTCGGAGCTCCTGGTCTACGAGCCGGAGCTGATCCCTGGGCTGCTGCAGACCGAGGACTACTACCGGGCGCTGCTGTGGATCGACCCGGCGCTGCCCGAGGAGAGCGGCGCCGAGCGCGACCGCAGGGTGGAGATCCGGCTCAAGCGCCAGGAAAGGCTCACCGGCCCGGACGCGTCCAAGCTCTGGGTCATTCTCAACGAGGCCTGCATACGGCGGGCGATCGGCGGCCGAACTGTCATGAAAAAGCAGCTCGAACACCTCATCATGCTCTCTCTGTCACGACGGATAACGCTGCAGGTGCTGCCTTTTTCGGCGGGCGCTCATGCGGCGGTCGACGGCGCATTCCATATTTTGCATTTTCCCCGGCGGGAGCATCCCTCTATCGTGTACCTTCAGTTCCGCCGAGGCAGCCTCTATCTGGAGGAGCCGGCAGATCTCAACGAGTACACAGAGATCTATGAGCATCTACGCGCCGTGGCGCTCTCCCCAGAACTGTCCATCGAGCTCGCCGGGCAGGCGGCGGAGGAGTTCGCGCGCGCGTAGGACCAACAGGGGAATGAGGTGTTCTTCATGCTGGAATCCGATCGCCTGACCTGGCGCAAGAGCAGCCGTAGCGCCCAGAACGGCGCTTGTGTGGAAGTCGGCACAGGTCGTTTCACCGAGCAGCTCGCGGTGCGGGACAGTAAGAACCCGCAGGGAGAGAAACTGGCGTTCTCGCGTCCTGAGTTTCGCTCCTTCGTGGCGAAGGTGAAGGCGCTGTAGCACAAGACCTTACCGGGACGGCATGTCACCGCGGTGACATGCCGTCCTTTTTTTCGGAATGGTTCTGAGGATTATCATCTCGCGTTGGAATTCTCAGTCGGCATTTTCCGGGCGGCCGAAGCAGGAACAGCCGAGCAGCGCCCACTCGGTGACCGAGGAACCGGGTCCGGAGATGTGCTCGTACTCCGCGCAGAGCATCTGGAC
>JAFACJ010000170.1 GCA_023425615.1 Actinomycetes bacterium | reverse complement strand
GCGCCGTGACCGCCACCCCGGCCGCCGGAGCGACCGCCACCAGCGCGGCGCTCAGGCCGGCCACGGCCGGGACCGCGGTGCCGACACCGGCCGCCAGCAGCCCCGCGGTCTTGGCCGCGTCCCCCAGAGCGGGGGCGAGCTTGGCGAGGGTGCCGGCCAGCCGGTTGCCGGACTTGTCGGCCTTGTCGTTGGAGTCGTCCAGGCGCCGGTTGGACTCCTCCAGGTCATCGACCTGGTCTGCCGCGTCATCGGCCGCGTCCCCCACGTCTCGCAGGGCGCGGGAGGCGGAGGCGTCTTCACCGAGCAGGCGGAGGAGGATGCTGCGGGCCACGGACACCCCCTCGCGTCATCGCGTCAGGTCGGTACGGACGGGCGCGGGTAGGTCTTCGGTGTCCTGTGCTTGTCGGTGTGGGCCGCGACGTAGAGGTCCCACAGGTCCGCGAGGAGGTAGGTGTCCGGTGTCCATGTCGCGGCGGTGCCGTACATGGCGCGCGAGGTCGCCGAGCCGGGCGGCAGGTGCTGGATGAAGACCTTCAGCTCGCGCCAGGTCATGCGCCCGGAGGTCAGGTCGCGGAGCGTGGTCCCTGGCCAGTGGGCGCGCAGGTCCCAGTCGACCGCTCCGGCGTGCTCGTTCAGGAGCTGCCGGAGCGCCGCGATTCCCCCAGGGAGACCCCGCAGTAGGCGTTGTACTCGGAGAACATGCGCTGGAGGAGGCCGATCGGGAGCGGGCTCTGGCGGAACTCGGCGTACTGCTCCTCGCCGAGTGCCATCTCGAAGAGGGTCAGCATCAGCTCGTTCTGCGTCAGCTCCTCGTGGCTCTCGTCGGTCAGCTCCCACGTGTCGAGCAGGTCCATGTGGGTGAACTCCCAGTCGCGGCCCTGCCAGGTGACGACGAATGGCTCCTTGGTCTCCTCGGCGGCGATGGCGTCGAGGTCGATGGTGCGCGAGGCGGGCTTGCCCGGGCGGCGGGTGGGGGTGCGGCGGGAGGTGGACATGCGGGGTTCAGCCTCTTTCGATTTCGTCGGCGACTTTGTCGAGTGCTTCCTCGGCGAGCCGTTCGGCCCGCGGGATGAGCGGATTGACGGCGGGGGCGAAGTAGGGGTGTGCGGCCTGGTTGAACCAGGACTCGCGGTCCCCGAACAGCGGGTGGCGCCACGGCCCGTCCTCGCCCTCCAGGAGGGCGGGCAGGGCGCGGGTGCCGTCGGGCATCCGCCTGGGGTGGACACGGACCTGGACGCCCGCGCGCTTCCCGCCGGTGTTGACGTCCAGGCGGGTCGCGCTGGCGACCGCCCGCCGCAGGCCCTTACGGCCCTTGCGGGCGGGCTCCCCCTTGGACGGCAGGGCCAGGACCTTGCGGCGCACCGCGGGGACCATGGGGCGCCCGCCCTCGCGCAGGGCGCGGCGCAGCTGCTTCATGATCTCCTTGCGGTTCTCGATGCCGCGGATCTGGCGCGAGAGCCGCCGCAGCTCGCCGGAGCCCTCGACACGCAGGTTGCGGGGCATCAGGCCGGGATCGCCACGTCCTCGGCGGGCTCCGAGGTGATGCTGAAACGCACACGGGCGGTCGCGGCATCCTCCTCGGTGGACGCGCTCTTGCCGATGCTCGCGACCCGGACGGGGAAGACGTCCATCGGACGGCCGCTCACGTCACCGCCCCACATCATGAGGATGTAGCCGTTGGTGCCGCGCGGCATCAGCACGCGCACGTCCTGGCCGCCGATGTCGGCGTAGGTGACCAGCGCGCATTCGTCCGTCGAGGTCGGGCCCGGGATCGAGCCGGTGAAGACGCTGCCGATGTTCGGGGTCGGGATGTCGGTCGCGTTGATCGTCCACCCCTCGGTGGACTGCACCTCCAGGGACAGGTCGATGCCGTCGTTGATCTCGCTGCGGGTGACCGCGGAGATGCTGGAGATGCTCTCGACGAAGACGATCGCCGTCGTGCCGCGGCTGAAATACTTCGTGGTCGGCGTGATGGGCGTTGCGGACATCACCCCTCCTTTCAGGTCAGGCGCTCGCGCCGATGATGTAGATGTCGTAGGTGACCGCAGACCCGGAAGAGCTGTTGGCGACCTTGAGCAGGTCGGCGGTCGTGGCGGTCACCGGGTAGGCGGTCGCACCCGGCGCGACGGCGAGGAGCAGGCCGCCGGGCTTGACCGCGATCGTGCCGTCGGCGCCCAGCAGGGACGTCCAGGTCGCCGAGGCCGCGTCGCCCAGCACGACATCGTTGGTGTTCGTCGGCAGGGCGTAGACCGCCAGGAGCTTCACGCGGGCCAGCGTCACGGTCGCGCCGAGGGCGTCGGTGAGCGACCCGGCGAGGTCGAGGTCCTCGCTGCTGGACGCGGCGATGGTGCGCCGGTCGGACCACAGCCGGTCGGCCTTGCCCGCGCCCGTGCCGTTGGTCAGGTCGATCTGCCACCCGGGCTCCAGCTTGGAGGAGGGCGGGGCGTGGTCGTGGGTGCCGGTCAGCTGCGCGGCCAGCGCCACCGACAGGCGGGTCGTCAGGGACATGGTGATCCTCTCTGAAAGATCAGCCGGTGGTGCGGATGGGCAGGCGCAGGGAGGCGCCGAGTACGTCCTGCTCGCGGCCGGGGAACGGGGCGGTGCCGTAGACCATGCCCTCGGTCCAGACGGCCGTGCCGTCGGTCAGCCCCAGGGATCGGTTCTGCCGGATCAGGTCCCGGATCGTCCCGGGCCCGTCCTCCAGCAGACCGTCCAGGCGCTCCTGCGCCAGGTCCAGATCTGCCGTCGATACCGCGATGACGATCTCCCACTGGTAGACGTCCTGGCCGCGGGCGGCCTGCGGGGAGGCGTAGTCGCCCGTGGCGGGCTGCGGCCAGATGGCGGGCAGCACCGGCACCGTGCCGGGCCTGCGGTCCAGCACCGTCACCGTGGTGTCGGCGAGCTGGGCGAGCACGACCTTCAGGCGCGCCCTGATCTCGCTGATCGTCGCCATCAGACCTCCGGAGGGGTAGCGCGGGCGAAGCCGCCCAGCAGCTCGATCACGTCGCCGTCGCGGCGGGAGATGCGCACGGCGCCGTACTCGCCGAAGTCCGCGACGCCCCACACGGCGTCCTTGCGCTTCCACAGGGCGGCGGCCTTGAGGATGGCCGCCTCGGTCACCTCGTCGGGGGTCGCCGACCAGCCGTGCAGTGCGGTGACGCGCAGGCCGGGGCGGCGGCTGCCGACGGGGAAGGTCTTGCCGCCGATGGCGGTGATCTTCCACCAGGCATAGGCCGCGCCCTCGGCGACGGCGTCCAGTGGCTCCAGGAGGAAGTCGTCCTCTGTCCAGCCGGTCAGGGCGCCGTCCCCGTGGCCGGTCTCCACGGCCAGGCCGTCGATGCTTCCGATGTCCTCGATCAGGACGCTGTAGGGGTTGCGCGGCCGGTACCGGCGGATGGTCGCGGTGCCATCCAGCCAGAATCGGCGCCCGCACCAGCGGTCGATGGCCCGCGAAACGGCGTTGATCGCCCGCTCGATCTGGTCCTCGCTGG
>JAFACJ010000142.1 GCA_023425615.1 Actinomycetes bacterium | reverse complement strand
GACCAGGATGCGGGTCGTCGCCACGCAGGCCTGGCCGGAGTTCATGAGGCCGATGAACTTGATGCCCTCGATCGCGGTCGTCTGGTCGGCGTCGTCGAGCACGATCGCCGCCGACTTGCCGCCGAGCTCCAGCGAGACCCGCTTGAGCTGTTCGCCACAGATCGCGGCGATCTTCCGGCCCGCGGCCGTCGAGCCGGTGAACGCGACCTTGGCGACGCCAGGGTGCGCGACGAGGTGGACGCCGGTGTCCCTGCCGCCCGGCACGATGTTGAGGACGCCGGGCGGCAGCCCCGCGGCCTCCGCCGCCTCCGCCAGGACATGGGCGTCCAGGGCCGTCTCCGGCGGCGGTTTGAGGACGACGGCGCAGCCCGCCGCGAGCGCCGGAGCGTACTTCATCGCGGCGAGCGTCTGCGGATAGTTCCACGGGGTGATCGCCCCGACCACGCCGACGGGTGTGCGCTCGACCCGGGTGCGGGTGCCCCGCATGCCGGGCCGTACGTCGGGTTCCCGGCCGTCGCGGACGAGGTCGGCGTAGTAGCGCAGGATGATGCCGGGGAAGTGGCCGTTGGCGCCGGTCGACAGGGTGATCGGCATGCCGTTCTGCCGGCTGACGAGCGCGGCCGTCTCGCCCGCGCGCGCGGTGAGGTGGTCGGCGAACCGGACGAGGACGTCCGCCCGCTCGCGGGGGTCGAAGGCCGCCCAGGAGGCGGAGGCCGCCTCGGCCGCCGTGACGGCGGCGTCGATGTCGGCGGCTCCGCCCAGCATGACGCGGCCCATCACCCGGCCCGTCGCAGCCTCCACGACGTCGGTGGTATCGCCTTCCTTCGCGTCGGCACGGGTACCGCCGATGAAGAGACTCATCCGTTCCATGTGCCGCTCCCCTATCGTCCGGTGAAGCGTCCGGGCCGCCGTTCGGCGACGGCTCGAACCCCCTCGTGGAAGTCCTCGGTGCCGAACAGCACCCGCTGTTCACGCGCCTCTCCGCTGATCGCGCGCTCCACCTCGTCGGCGAGGGAGCCCCGCATCGTGCGCCTGATCGACCGGACCGCCAGCGGGGCGCCCTCCGCGATCCGTCCTGCCAGTTCGAGCGCGGCGTCCGGCAGGTCGTCGGCCTCCGCCAGCCGGTCGGCGAGGCCGATGCGGTACGCCTCCCGCCCGTCGATCCGGCGGCCGGTGAGCAGCAGGTCCAGTGCCTTCTGCTCCCCCACGGCGCGCGGGAGGGTCACGGTCAGGCCGAACCCGTGGTGGATGCCCAGTTGTGCGAAGTTCACGGCGAACCGTGCCTCGGGGCTCACCACGCGCAGGTCCGCGGCGAGCGCCAGGCCGGTGCCGCCGCCGATCGCCGCGCCGTGCACCTCGGCCACCATCGGAAGGCTCCGCCGGAACAGCCTGACCGCCTCGCGGTACAGGCTCTCGGGGTCGAGTTCGACATCGCCCGACGCGCCGAAGTCGGCTCCGGCGCAGAACGCCCGGCCCGCGCCGCGCAGCACCAGCGCGCGTGCCCCGTCGTGCTCGGCCTGCTCGCACGCGTCCGCGATCTCGGCGACGAGGGCGCGGTCGAAGAAGTTGTGGGGAGGCCGGTCGAGGGTGAGGACGGTGACGTGGTCGTTCTTCCGTTCGATGTGCAGTCCGCCGGTCATGCGTCCGCCTCCTCCTGTTCCGCCGGGCCGAAGACGGGGTAGGGCGCGCCGCCCTCCCCGGACACGAAGCGGACCGCGACGGGGAGTCCCGGCTTCAGCCGATCGGCTTCGAACCCGACCAGCGCGGTCTCCAGCCAGGGCCCTTCGGTGAGCTCGACCATGCCGAACAGCCGGCCTCCGGGGTGGCGGGCCCAGGTCACCAGCTCGGCCGTGCCGGCCGCCTCCACCCAGGTGGCCTCGCGACGGCCGCAGGCGCGGCAGGTGGTGCGGCGCGGCGCGCGTATCCGTCCGCAGTGCTCGCAGCGGCGCAGCACCAGCGCGTTCCGGGCCGCGGCGGCGAAGAACGCCTCCGACGCGGCGTTGGGTTCCACGGTGGGGAAGGTCATCTCGCCTCCTTGGGCAGCGGGCTGAGGACGAGGGTCGAGTGGTGCTGCAGGATGCCGCCGTTGCCGCTGACGAGGATCACCGAGTTGTCGTCTGCCTGCCGCCGTCCCCCGTGGCCGCGGCCCTGGATCACGGCCTCGACCAGGGGGGTGAAGCCCCACAGGTAGTAGGAGGACAGCTGGCCGCCGCCGGTGTTGGTGGCCAGGCGCCCTCCCGGCGCGAGCGCGCCGCTCGCGGCCAGCGCCCCGCCCTCGCCCTTGGCGCAGAAGCCGTAGTCCTCCAGCGTCACCACGACGGTGTAGGTGTAGCAGTCGTAGATCTCGCGGATCGTCACGTCGCCGGGCGCGATTCCCGCCATGGCCATGGCCGCCCGTCCCGACTGGACGGCTCCCGTCGTCAGCCCGAACCCGCTGCCCCGCTCCCAGCTGTACCCCGGGTGCCCCTGGCCCCAGCCCCAGACGTGGACCGGCGGCTGCCGCAGTCCGGCCGCGCGGTCGGCGGCCGTCACCACGACCGCCGCTCCCCCGTTGGAGACCGTGCAGCAGTCCAGCAG
>JAFACJ010000126.1 GCA_023425615.1 Actinomycetes bacterium | reverse complement strand
GTGTAGCGGCGGACGGGCTGGGTGGCGGCGATGAGGGAGCGGAGGTCGGACAGGCCGCCGACCAGGCCGTGGGCGCGGGCCTGGAGGCCGAGGTTGCCGAGGGCGGTGGCCTCGGCGGGGCCGGCGAGGACGGGGAGGCCGGTGGCGTCGGCGGTGAGCTGGCACAGGAGGGGGTTGCGGGAGCCGCCGCCCACCAGGTGGATCGTCTCGATCTTCTTGCCGGACAGGTCGGCTGCCTGGCGGATGGCGGCGCGGTGGCCCAGGGCGAGGCTGTCCATGATGCAGCGGACGGTCTCGGGGCGGGTCAGGGGGACGGGCTGGTCGGTTCTCCGGCAGTACGCGGCGATGCGCTCGGGCATGTCGCCCGGCGGGAGGAACGCCGTGTCGTCGGCGTCGACGACCGAGCGCAGGGCGGGCAGGTCGGAGGCGGCCTCCAGCAGGGCGGGCAGGTCGGCCTCGGCGTCCCAGACGCGCAGTGACTCCTGGAGGAGCCACAGGCCCATGACGTTGCGCAGGTAGCGGATCGTGCCGTCCACGCCCGCCTCGTTGGTGAAGTTGGCGGCGCGGCTCGCGGAGGTGAGGATCGGCTCGGTCAGCTCGACGCCCGCCAGCGACCAGGTGCCGGACGAGATGTACGCGAAGGCGTCGTCCTCGGCGGGGACGGCGGCGACGGCGGAGGCGGTGTCGTGGGAGGCGACGGCCGTCACGGGCACGCCGGGCAGCCCCGTCTCGGGCAGCAGCGTCCCGGTGGGGGAGCCGGGGGCGTGCAGGGCGGGGAAGATCCCGCGCGGCAGTGACAGCGCGCCGATCAGCTCGTCGGACCAGCGCCCGGTCGAGGCGTCGTACAGGCCGGTGGTGGAGGCGTTGGTCTGCTCGGCCCCCACCTCACCGGTCAGCCAGTAGGTGAGGAGGTCGGGGATGAGCAGCAGCGTCTCGGCGCGGTCGAGGAACCGTTCGCCGGCGAGCTGGTAGAGGGTGTTGAACGGCAGGAACTGGAGCCCGTTCACCTCATACAGCCGCTCGTGCGGCAGCCGCGCGTGCACTCTCTCCACTCCGGCGGCCGTCCGCTCGTCGCGGTAGTGCACGGGGTTGCCGAGCAGCGCGCCGGAACCGTCGAGCAGCCCGTAGTCCACGGCCCAGGAGTCGATGCCGATCGACGTGAGCCCGGGACCCGCCTTCCGGAGCCCGTCCAGGACCTCCCGGTACAGGCCGAGCACGTCCCAGTGCAGGGTCCCGGCGGCGCGGACGGGCCGGTTGGCGAACCGGTGGACCTCGGTCAGGTCCAACCGCCCGTCACCGACCCGCGCGGTGATGACACGGCCGCTGGAGGCGCCGAGGTCGACGGCGGCGAGGACAGCGCTCACAGGAGAAAGACCTCCAGGGTGCGGGGGCCGTGGACGCCTTCCACGCGGGACAGCTCGATGTCGCTGGTGGCGGACGGGCCGGAGACGAACGTGAGGGGGCGGGTGATGTCGAGGCGGGCCAGCGCGCCGGGGACGTCGGCGGCGACGCGGCCGGAGGGGACGACGACCAGGTGGTGGTCGGGGACGAGGGTGAGGGCGCGGCGGCCCTGCCCGGGGCCGTGGTCCAGGACGAGCGTCCCGGTCTCGGCGATGGCGACCGCGCAGTCGGTGACGACACCGGCGACGGCGGTCAGGTCGGCGTCCTCGGGGGCGCGGCGGGAGGCGGGGATCTGGCCGAGCCATTCCTCGGGCAGCCCGGCGGGGATGACGTACCGGCCTTCGCGCAGCGCCTTGGCCAGGGCGCGGGGCAGTTCGTCCTCGGGCACGACGTGGACGATGGCGCGGTAGTCGGCGACGCGTTCGGCGAGCAGTTCGACGAGGTCGACGTCCGGGTGGTGCTGTTCCAGGTACGCGCGCCGGAGCGAGGCGTACTCGGCTGCCGTGTCGCCGCCGGGGGAGCCGAGGCGGCCCAGGATGGTCTCACGTGCGGTCGTCATGGGTGCTCCTCCACCAGGCGCGGAAGGACTGGGCGGGCGGGACGGGCAGGTCGCGGGTGTCGGCCCAGGCCCGGGGGAACCGGACGTGGCGGGCGAAGCGCCGTCCTCGGCTCGCCGCGGTCTGGGCCAGGGACAGCAGCCGCGGCGAGCGCAGCGCCAGGCCGGCGGCGCCCATCACCAGCCGCTCGGTCTGCTTCTTGGCCGCCTTCGCCCGCAGGTGCACCAGCACCTCGGGGATGTCGATGGCGACGGGGCACACCTCGTAGCAGGCGCCGCACAGCGACGAGGCGAACGGCAGCGAGGCGTCGATCTCCGATCCGATGCCCCGCAGCTGCGGTGACAGGATCGCCCCGATCGGTCCCGGATAGGGCGACCCGTAGGCGTGGCCACCGGCGCGGGCGTAGACGGGGCAGACGTTCAGGCAGGCCGAGCAGCGGATGCAGCGCAGCGCCTGCCGTCCCACCGCGTCGGCGCGGACGGACGTCCGCCCGTTGTCCAGCAGGACCAGGTGGAAGCTCTGCGGCCCGTCGCCGGGGTGCACGCCCGTCCAGGACGAGGTGTAGGGGTTCATCCGCTCGGCGGTGGAGGAGCGCGGCAGCACCTGGAGGAAGACCTCCAGGTCCCGCGCGGTCGGCACGAGCTTCTCGATCCCCATCACGGTGATGAGGGTCTCGGGCAGCGTCAGGCACATCCGCCCGTTGCCCTCGGACTCCACGACGAGGATGGTCCCCGTCTCGGCGACCGCGAAGTTGGCGCCGGACACCGCGACCTTGGCCGTCAGGAACTCGGCGCGCAGATGCCGCCGCGACGCCTCGGCCAGGGCGGCGGGCTCGTCGGTGAGGTCGGCGGGCGCCGAGGGCATCTCGCGCCGGAAGATCTCGCGGATCTCCGCGCGGTTCTTGTGGATGGCCGGTACCAGGATGTGCGAGGGCCGGTCGTGCCCGAGCTGGACGATCAGCTCGGCCAGGTCGGTCTCGTAGGCGGTGATCCCGGCGGCTTCGAGCGCCTCGTTGAGCCCGATCTCCTGGGTGGCCATCGACTTGACCTTGACGACCTCCCGCTCGCCGGTCTCCTTCACCAGCCGGGTGACGATCGCGTTGGCCTCTGCGGCGTCGCGCGCCCAGTGCACGACGCCGCCCGCGGCGGTGACCTTCTCCTCCAGCAGCCGCAGGTAGTGGCCGAGGTGGGCGAGGGTGTGGTCCTTGATCTGCTTGGCGGACTCGCGCAGCTCCGCCCAGTCGTCGAGTTCGGCGACGGCGTTCGCGCGGCGGGCGCGGATCGTGCCGGTGGCGTGGGCGAGGTTGCTGCGCAGCCGCGTGTCGGCGACCGCCTCGTGCGCCGCCTTCGGGAAGGAGGGCATGCCCAGGTAGGTCGGCATCGTCATGTCCGGTCCTCCGTGCTCGCGAGGATCTCGGCCAGGTGCATCACCCGCACGCCCGACCGCTGCCGCGACAGGGTGCCGCCGATGTGCATGAGGCAGGAGTTGTCGGCGGCGCACAGCACCTCGGCCCCGGTCGCCTTCACGGAGGCCACCTTGTCCGCGCACATCGCCGCCGACACGTCGGGGTTCTTCAGCGCGAACGTCCCGCCGAAGCCGCAGCACTCGGCGGCGTCGGGCAGGTCGACCAGGTCGATCTCCCGCACCTCGCGCAGCAGCCGCAGCGGCCGGTCGCCGAGCTTCAGCATCCGCAGCGAGTGGCAGGTGGGGTGGTAGGTGACGCGGTGCGGGAAGAACGCGCCGACGTCGGTGACGCCGAGGACGTCCACCAGCAGTTCCGACAGCTCGTACACCCGGGGCGCCAGTTCGCGTGCGCGTTCGGCGAGGCCGGGACGCCCGGACCTGGCGGCGAGCTTGGCGTGCCAGTCGCGCACCATCGCCGCGCACGACCCGGAGGGCGCGACCACCGCCTCGTAGTCGGAGAACGTCCGGGTGAACGACTCGACGATGGGCAGCGCCCGCTCGGGGTAGCCGGTGTTGAGGTGCATCTGCCCGCAGCACGTCTGTGCCTCGGGGAAGACGACGCGGTGGCCGAGCCGCTCCAGCAGGGAGACGACCGCCTTGCCGGTCCCGGGGTACAGGGTGTCGTTGACGCAGGTGAGAAAGAGCGCGATCTTCACGGGGCCGTCGATTCCCGGATGATGAGTTCCGGCTGGAACATGATCTGCTGATGGGCGTGCTCGTCGGCGCCCTCGCACTCCTCCAGGAGGAGTTCGGCGGCGATCCGGCCGAGCTGGTAGGTGGGCTGGCGGATGGAGCTGAGCGGCACGGCCGAGGCGGTGGCGTACTCGATGTCGTCGTAGCCGATGAGCCGCACCCGTTCGGGCACCCGCACCCCCTGCTGGAGCAGCGCCCGCAGGACGCCCATGGCCAGCAGGTCGTTGGCGCAGAAGATGGCGTCGGGCAGCTCGCCGAGGAGCTGCCATGCCGCCTCCTGCCCCGCGCGGGGCGTCATCTCCGTGACCGTCACCTGCCTGAGTGTGCCCACTCCCGCCTCTTCTACCGCTTTCAGCGCGCCCGTGTACCGGTCGGCGCACTGGCGGATGCCCATCGGGCCCGACACGTAGGCAAGGTCGCGGGCGCCGGTCTCCAGCAGGTGCTCGACGGCGACCCTGCCGCCGGTGACGTCGTCGACGGTCACCGAGCACTGCTGGGCCCGTGTCGCGGCGTGGTCGAGCATGACCGTGGCGATGCCCCTGTCGCGCAGGAGGGAGAGCCGGTCGGCGCCGCCGTCCACGGGCGTGACGAGCACGCCGCGCACCTGCTGCTCGGCGAGCATCCGCAGGTTGCGCTCCTCGCGTTCGGCGGCGGTGGCCGAGCTGCACAGGATGACGGCGTAGCCGCGCTCGCTCATGACGTCCTCGACGCCGCGGGCGAGGTCGGTGAAGAAGGGGTTGCCGAGGTCGAGGACCATCAGCCCGACGGTGCGCCCCTGCCCGGCGCGCAGGCTGGAGGCCGAGCCGTTGCGGACGAAGCCGAGCTCGCGGATGGCGGCCTCGACCCGGGTCCGGGTGGACTCGGCGACCCGTTCGGGCCGGTTGAGGACGTTGGAGACGGTGCCGGGGGAGACACCGGCGTGCGCGGCGACCTCCTTGATGCCCACGGTGCCGCCCCGGGTCCCGGTCTGCGGTGTGCTCATGGACGTCCTCGCTGCGTGGGGGTGGTTCGGGGCAAGCTTTGCACACTCTTGCCCGTTACTTAAAACGTGTCAAGTCTCGGATGTCCGCTTCCACCTGGGTCTTGACGGGTGGTCGCTCTCACATCTACGGTCCTGCGTTAACGGAGCTTTAAAACGTTTTTTACAAAAGATCCCGTAGTTGAGATCAGGAGGCAGCGGGTGAACGACCCCACACCGGTGCTGGCGCTGGTCGACGTGAGCAAGTCCTTCGGCGCGGTGCGCGCCCTCAAGGGCGTGCGCCTGGAGCTGTACGCGGGCGAGGTCCACGCCCTCGCGGGCGAGAACGGCGCGGGAAAGTCGACGCTCGTCAAGACCTTCGCCGGAGTGCACCGCCCCGACGGCGGCCGGATCCTGCTCGGTGGCGAGCCGGTCGTCTTCCACAGCCCGGCCGACGCCCAGAACGCCGGCGTCGCGGTCATCTACCAGGAGCCGACGCTCTTCCCCGACCTGTCCGTCGCCGAGAACATCTTCATGGGACGCCAGCCGCGCGGCGCCTTCGGCCGGATCGACCGCAACGCGATGCACGCCGAGGCCGCCGCGCTGTTCGCGCGCCTGGGCGTCCCCCTGGACCCGCGCCGGCCCGCCCGCGGCCTGTCCATCGCCGACCAGCAGGTCGTCGAGATCGCCAAGGCGATCTCCCGCGACGCCAGGGTCCTCATCATGGACGAGCCCACCGCGGCGCTCACCGGCCA
>JAFACJ010000264.1 GCA_023425615.1 Actinomycetes bacterium | reverse complement strand
GGCCAGGATGGCGCGGACGGCGGTCATCGCCGCGACCAGCCGGTGCCGCAGGTCGGCGGGCAGGTCCTTCAGCAGCGCCTCGACCTGGGCCGCCGACCTGCCGTCCAGATCGGTGAAGACGACACGGCCGCGGTCGGTCAGCCGGACGAGCTGGCGGCGCAGGTCGGCGCCGGAGCGGGACCGCTCGACCAGCCCGTCGCCCTCCAGCCGCGCCAGCAGCCTGCTCAGATAGCCGGGGTCGAGCCCGAGTGACTCGCGCAGTCCCAGCGTCGTCGGCTCGTCGGCCTGGGCCAGCTCGAACAGCACCCGGGCCTCGGTCAGCGAGTAGGGGCTATCCAGCAGCCCCTCGTCCAGCACCCCCAGCAGCCGCGTGTAGTCGCGGTTGAAGGAGCGGACCACCTCGATCTCATTATTCATTGACTCAGTCAAACATAAGGGCGGGCCGCCGGGGAGGTCAGCCGAAGCGGATGTCGCGGAGGCGGTCGGCCCCCGCCCGGTCCAGGACGGTGACGGAGGCGGCGGGCGGGAGGGAACCGGTGTGGGCGCGGCCCAGCAGCCTGTGCCAACGGCGGACGTGGCGTTCGAAGACGGGACTGGTCAAGACCCTGCCGCGTTCGTGCTGACCGGCTCTGGCCAGGGCGGGAGGGACGTCCAGCAGGACCAGGTGCAGGCCGGCGCCGCCCCTGCGGGCCAGCCAGCCGAAGCCGTGCAGCAGATGCGGCCAGGTGCCCCTGGTGTGGGCGACGACGGACCGCCCGTCGGTCAGGGCGCGGCCGATCCGCCACACATGGGTGACATAGACGAAGGGGATGCGGCCGCGCGGCGGCAGCGGCCCCAGATATGACGACCACCAGTTGCGGGCCTGGATGGAGTCGATCACCACGGCGCCGCCGACCGGCACCGGTTCGGTCTCGGCGTCGGTCAGCCCGTACAGCCGGCGCAGCAGGGTGCTCTTCCCGGCTCCGGGCAGCCCCGCCACCAGGACCAGGGATCCCGTGGGGAAGATGAGGTCACGCCACTCCTCGCCGATTTCCAGCTGATCTCCATCGTGCTTCACATGGAGCCAACGCCAAGGGCGTGGTTCGCGTTCCCGTCCGGGATCCCGCATAAAAACGGACATAAAAGGCAATGACCAGGGTGTGGACCGGGGATCGGGGGACCTAGGGTGCACGACTGGACCGTCAATGACATGCCCGACCTGTCCGGCAGGCTCGCCGTGGTGACCGGGGGAGGCGCAGGGCTCGGCCTGGCCACCTCCGGCGAACTGGCCAGGGCACGGGCCGAAGTGGTCATCGCGGGCCGCGACGCCGCCCGGATCCAGGTGGCGGCCGACCGGATCGCCGCCCGCCACCCCGGCGCACGGGTCAGGACCGAACTGCTCGACCTGGCCTCGCTGGCCTCGGTCAGGGACTTCGCCGCACGGCTCCACGGCCAGGGCCGCCCGCTGGACCTGCTGGTCAACAACGCCGGCGTCCTGAACATCCCGCAGCGCACGCTCACCGAGGACGGATTCGAGCTGACCCTGGCCACCAACCACCTCGGCCACTTCGCGCTCACCGGACGGCTGCTGCCGCTGCTGCTGCGCGGCGACTCGCCACGGGTGGTCACAGTGTGCTCGACGACGGTGCGGGTGCCCACCCTCGACCTGACCGACCTGATGAGCGAGCGCAACTACCGGCCGATCACCGCCTACGCCAGATCCAAGCTGGCGGCGCTGATGTTCGCCGTCGAACTCCAGCACCGCGCCGGACGGCGCCTGACCAGCGTGGCGGTCAACCCCGGACGCGCCTTCACCGGCCTGCACCGGCACTCCCACACCAGGATCCAGGAACTCGGCCGCCATCTGGACCGGATCCTGGGCCAGCCCTTCGAACGGGCGGCCGCGGTCATCCTCTACGCCGCGACCGCCCCGTCCGTGGTCCCCGGCGGCTTCTACGCGGCGTCCGGCTTCCTCGGCAAGCGCGGCACCCCCAAGCCGATCCAGCCGCCCCGCCAGGTCCGCGACCGGACCGCGACCCGCGACCTGTGGCTGAAGTCCGAGGCACTCACCGGCGTCCGCCCGTCCTTCCCCTCCCGCGCCCCGACGGCCGGCTGACCGCGGCCGCGGCCGTCACCAGCCGCGCTCCCACCAGCCGGAGAGGGCGGGCCGCTCGCGGCCGAGGGTGGAGTCCTTGCCGTGGCCGGGGTAGAACCAGGTGGAGTCGGGGAGGCGGTCGAAGACGCGCTCGGTGACGTCGGTCATGAGCTGCTTGAAGAGCGCGGCGTCGCCCCAGGTGTTGCCGACGCCGCCGGGGAAGAGGCTGTCGCCGGTGAACAGATGGGGACGGTCGGGGGCCTGGAGCAGCAGGGCGATGCTGCCGGGGGTGTGGCCGCGCAGATGGATCACCTCCAGGGCGTGGTCGCCCAGGGTGATGACGTCGCCGTGCTCCACCGGGGCGGTGACGGGGACGGGCAGCGGCTCGACGTCGTGCGGGTGGGCGATGGTCGCGGCGCCGGTCGCACGGACCACGTCCGCCAGGCCCTGCCAGTGGTCCTGGTGGCGGTGGGTGGTGACGACGCGCGAGAGCGGCCGGTCGCCGACCAGTTCCAGCAGACGGGACGGCTCGGCGGCGGCGTCGATGAGGATCTGGTCGCCCGACGCCTGGTCGCGCAGCAGATAGGCGTTGTTGTCATAGGGGCCGACCGCCAGCTTCCGCAGGGTCAGCCCTGGCAGCAGCTCCCTGGTGTCGGCGGGGCCTCCTACGGTGACGTCGCCGGTGTAACTCATGCTCGACTCCAATCGACGGCCGGCGCGGACGGCCACGCCGGGACGGGCGCCGCGATCCGGAAGGGTGCGGCCCGGCCGGTCAGCCAGGCCAGCAGATGGTGTCCCGCGTCCTCCAGCACGGGGCCGTCGCCGCCGAGTTCGACGGAGAGGCCGAGATCGGCGGCGGTGACACGGGAGAAGGGGAGCGTCCCGCGCAGCGGGGGCAGCGAGTCGGCCAGCTCCCAGCGCACATAGGAGGCGGGCAGGTCGGCGAAGGCGTATCCGGCGTCGAGGTCGACATGGTGGATCTCCACCTCGCGCCACCGCCGGTACAGGGTGTACCAGGCGGGATGCGTCCAGCCGCCCACCGAGCGGACCGTGGCGTTCCAGGCGTCCTCGGTGAGGCTCTCGGCCAGCGCGAGGAACGCGGCGTTCGTCTCGCGGACGTCGGCGGCGAGTTCGGCGACCGGCCGTCCGGCGCCCGCCTCGATCTCGGCAGCCCGCGCGTCCATGCTCGGGTACTGCGGGTGCTCGACGCCGGTCCGCGCCCATTCCAGCAGCCGCCAGTAGGACTCGGCGTTGCGCGCGATGTGGTTGAGGACATGGCCTCGCGTCCAGCCCTCCAGCGGGGACCGACCGCGCGCGGCCGCCTCGTCGAGGGCGTCCGCGGTGTGCTCCAGGCGCCTCTGGGCGATGGCCACCTCCGCCAGGGCGGTGCTCCAGTCCTGCATGTTCCCATCCTTTCGCACCGGGGAGCGGCGCGTGCCACCGGATACGCCCGAAGACCCACCGGAAATGTCGGTGCGCTCTCCTACTCTGGGACGGTGGAGAGTTTCGGCTGGACCATCCTCCAAACCCCCGTCGGTCCGCTCCTGCTGGCTGAGACCACCGACGGGCTGGTCAACGTGCGTTTCCATGTCCGGGACGCCGAGCACCAGGCCCGCCGCCTGGCCGCGCGCCTCGGACTCCGCCCGGTCCGCGGCGGGCTGTGCGAGGCGGTGGCACAGCTGTCCGCCTACTTCGCCGCCGACCTCACCGAGTTCGCCCTCCCGCTCGACTGGCGGCTGACGTCCGGCTTCTCCGAACGGGTGCTGCGCCTGCTGTACACCCGCGTGGGCTACGGGCAGGTCACCGGTTACGGCGAGCTCGCCTCCTGGGCCGGGGATCCCGGCGCCGCCCGTGCCGTGGGCGCCGCCATGGGCTCCAACCCCCTGCCCGTCGTCGTCCCCTGCCACCGCGTCGTCACCGCCACCGGCGACATAGGCGGCTTCGGCGGCGGCCTCGACGCCAAACGCGCACTCCTCGCCCTCGAAGGCGTCCTCCCCGCCCCCCTCTTCTGACCC
>JAFACJ010000069.1 GCA_023425615.1 Actinomycetes bacterium | reverse complement strand
CGGAATCGAGAGATGACGACGCGTCGGGGGCGATGTCGGCGATATCGAGCCGCGGGCCGCACACCAGCGCGTCGAGTGATGCCGTCCAGCCCTCGGTGACCCATGAGCGTATGGCGTCGGTCGTCGGCCGGACGTAGATGTGGGGTGGCCGGACGGCGAGGGTCTCCACCCAGTCCTGGGAACCGAACCAGCAGGTGAGCGTTTCCCTCCACTGCTCGGCCGGGCCTTGGGGCCGGATACGCACCGAGCCTGCGCCCACGGGCGATCGGTCGACGACCTCGACGCCGTTGCAGGAGAGCCCGTCATCCGCCAGGAGAGCACGGGCCTTTCGCAGGACGGCTCCCCCCGGTGCCCTGCTCTCCAGCTCTGAGGGCATCGTGCCGCTCATGGTACGAACCGATCTGGTCCGCGGTGCACGAAGGTCGTGTCGGAAATGGCAGGGCGTCCCAGGAGCGCCATGAGCACCCGGTTGAGCCCGATGCCGAATCCTCCGTGCGGCGGGCATCCGTCGCGGAACTGCTCGAGGTAGTGCTCCTCCAAATAGGTCTGTGGCGCTGCGACATCGATACCGATGGCCTGAGCCTGCGCCCGGAGCCGGTCATACCGATGTTCTCGCTGGCACCCCGAAGTGATTTCGAGCCCTCGCCACAGCAGGTCGAAGCTCAAGGATCGGTGACCGTCGCGCATGGTATAGAAGGGCCGGCTTTCAGAGGGGAAATCGGTGAGGAAGACGAACGAGCTTCCCGTGCTCTCGCGTATCGCCTTGGAGATCTCCTGCTCGGCTTGGTAGGAGATCCTCTTCCCACTCGGGCCGAGGTCGTCACCGTCGTGCCCGATGAGGGTGAGCGCCTCTGCGAGGCTCATTCTGGGTATGGCCTGCGGCACCTCGACCTCGACGCCGAAACACCGCTCGATCTCGGCTCCGTGAGCGTCGCGGACGGCGCCGAGCGCGTACCGCAGCAGTTCCTCCTCGCAGGCCATCAGTTCTTCGTGGGTCTCGATCCATGACATCTCGACGTCGATACTGGTGAACTCCGTCGCGTGCCTGCGGGTCACGGCCGGCTCGGCGCGGAAGACCGGCCCGACCTCGAAGACGCGATCGAAGCCGGCGGACATCGCCAGTTGGACGTAGAACTGCGGCGACTGCGTCAACGAGGCATTCGCTCCGAAGTAGGGAAGATGGAACACCTCGGCACCCGATTCACTGCCCCCTGCCGTGATCTTCGGTGTGTGGATCTCGATGAAGCGCCGGACCAGCAGTGCCTCGCGGACGGCGGCCTCGAATGCGGTCTGTACTTCGAAGATGAGGAAGTTCTCGCGTGAACGCAGATCGAGATGCCTGGGCCGCTGGTCGAGGTTCGCCCTCCTGCCGTTCTGGCCGGCCGGGCGTGGTCTCGCCGGCGCGACTACGTGCACGGCGTGCGCGTCCACTTCGACCAGTCCGTAGCGTGCGGATGACGAGGTCTTGACGCTGCCTTCGACACGGACTGCGGATTGCGGGCTGAGCTCCGTGAGAGCGGCCTTGGCGCTACCGCGGACCACGACCTGGACGCCGCCCGTACGGTCTTGGACGCTGAGGAAGAGGATGCTGGCCGAGTCCCGGACGGCGGTGACCCAGCCGTATACCGTCGCGCGCTCGTCCAGGTGCTGGGGGAGGTCGGAGATGAAGGTCCTGGTCGCGAGGAGGGGAAGGGACTCCGCCGGCCGCGGTGAGGGGGGATTCATGTGCCGGCCGTGGAGGCGATGTCCAAACGCACGGTCCGCGTTCGTGTCGGAGCGATGTACCGGGTGATCGCGACGGAGTCACGGATCGCGTAGGCCCGGAGCAGCCACCGGTCCATGCCGTCGCAGCGGGCGTCGAACTTGTCGCGGCCGTGCAGGCACCGGTCGTTGGCGAAGGCGAGGAGATCGCCCGGACCCAGACGGACGTGCAGTGTCGCCTTCGCGGCCTCCTCGGCGAAGACCAGCGCCGCTCGCCGCGCCGCTTCGTCGAGCGCGGTGAGGCTCTCGTGCCAACGTACGGTCGGGCGGCGATTCGTGCCGCCCAGAACGCTGATGGGAACTGCCATGTCCGGCTCGCCGTTGATGCGGAAGCTCTCCACGACGCGGACGGTGTAGCGCGGTTCACGCAAAAGCGCGACCTCGTGGTCGGTCAGCTTGGGCAGGACTTCATCCAGCAGTACCAGGTTCGTGGAGGGCGGGGGGTCCTGCGGCGCGCGGACGCAGTAGAGCACGATGAAGTCCGGGCGGACGGGATGGAACGCGTTCTCGGTGTGCAACTGCAGATCCACTTGCCAGGAAGCGTTGGACTGGCTCGTCGCGCCCTCCCGGGTGGGGTACACGTCTTGCACCACCGCACCGCCCTTTTCGGCGGAGTAGGCGAGCTCGTAGCCCAGTCGGCGGACGACGGCCGCCGTGAGCGCATGAGCGCGTGGCGGAGGGGAATCGCGTCTTGACGGCTGTCCCGGGGTGGGCCCGGGCTCCTCGTCGACCGGCAGCCCGCGCACGATCAACGCGTCCACAGCGCCCTGCCGCAGAGAGGCGAGACCGATCCGCAGACTGTCCGGCAGAACCCCTTCGAGTACTTCGGCGGCATCGAAGTACTCGGTGCTGTCCACGGCTATCCCCCGGTCAGCCAATGGTCTGCAGAACTTGCTGTCCAAAGCGGCAGTGCACTCCAGGAGAACCGACTCCTCAAGCCTGACCTCTGATACCAGACCGGGAATTCCCAGGTTCGCCGTGATGGAATTCTCGGTGGGTTCTATACGTGGTATCTCTGGCAGAGCTACTACCATGTTGCCCTCTCCAGCCTGCCTCGTAGTTATCGTTATGGCCATCATGAGATCAGCATTCGTCATGATGGCCTGGTACGCCCGGCGGGATTCGAACCCGCATCCATCGGTTTACAAGACCGACGCTCTTTGAGGTTGGCCGGCGATCGGTTGAGCGAAGAACAGGACCACGCGGTGCCGCGCCGACACAGGCGGTGTGGCCATCACCGCTGAGGGCGAACGCCTCCCCGCTAGCAGAGGACGCAGATCACTCCTCGGTCGGCAGATAAGCGTAGAGAGCGCTCTGACGATCGAATCGGCCTTGCTCGTTGCCATTGAGCTACGGGCGCATGTGTTGTGCCGTTGAACTTTTCTTCGTGCTGTGGCCACTATGAGCCGAGTGCCGCGACCCCGGGCACCGACAGGGGCGCGCCACCGGGTACTCCCATCGAACGGGGCGGCTCTCCCGCGTCAGGGAACACATGTTCAGCAGGGGGACTGATCGCGGACGGCGGCTCGTCCGCAGTCGGGTCCATGCTGGGCCTTGCTATGACTGCGCTGCTGCGTTACGGCCAAGCGCCGCTGTGACGGCCGGCGAGGACAGAGCCTCGGAGATCTGCGCGGACAATGTCGCCGGGATGGCCGAGGACAGTGTGTCCGCGACTGTCACCAGAAGATCCGACTTCAAGGCAGATGTCAGAGCCGACGAAAGCGCCTGTGTAAGAGCACGTGTCATATCCTGTGTCATTGACTGTGTGACGCTCTGTGTCACATTCTGTGTCACCTGTGCCGACTGGAGCGCCGCTGTCAGTGACTGTGTGACGCTGCGTGTCGAGGACAGTGTCACGCGCTGTGTCATTTCCTTTGTCATGGCTTCTGTCAGCGACTGCTCCATCAGGATGTCAATGGCCGACTTCACCGCGGCTTCGGAATTCGATGAGTTACTCATGGGTAATCACCTCCCTTCGCATATGATTCACCAAAGAGCGATGGAGGTGGGTAAAATAAATTTACTTCGAATCCACCGGCTTGGTGGTTATTACTTTCCCTCGGGCGGTCTCGCCTTGTCAAGACGGCCTTCCGCAAGCGCATCGCCCACGCCTAATACCATCCTGACAGCTACTTGTCATTGCTTTACAGGACGAGGCGAATCACATTTGCCAGGGCCTCTCGCCTCCGCGGATCCGAGCCGGGCGATGATCGAGGGCTGAACTGTTCGTGGCACAATGAAAGCACTCTCAGAACTTCTCTCACCTGAAGGCGCCCGCCTGGCGCGTGCCATCCCGGTATCGACCGCGGTCGGCGATGGCGCGGTGCGGGCGGGGTCGCCAGGTGGTGACCAGGGCGGCGGCGAGCAGGAGTTCGGCGATGTCGCCGCCGTAGTACATGAGCTCCGCTCCGCCGCGGATCTGGGCGATGGGCGCGTGCACGCCGATGAGGAATCCGCCGTACATCAGCTGGGAGATGGCGGCGTGCGCGGCGATCGCGGCGCCGAGGACGGCCAGGCGCGCCGGCACGCTCGGCCGTGCGGGTGCGGGGTCGGGGCCTGCGATGGCCCAGGCGAACAGGCATCCCGAGGCCAGGAAGTGGGCGTGCAGCAGCCAGTGCCCGGCCGGGTGGGCGGTGGCGGTGTCGTACAAGGGGGTGAAGTACAGCGCCGCCAGGCCGCCGGTGCTCAAGGTCAGCGCGGTGAGGGGGTGTGCCAGCAGCCCCAC
Source organism: Actinomycetes bacterium (assembly GCA_023425615.1). Lineage (GTDB taxonomy): Bacteria > Actinomycetota > Actinomycetes > Streptosporangiales > Streptosporangiaceae > Actinocorallia. The sequence goes on along the minus strand of JAFACJ010000069.1, from coordinate 662 downwards.
CGGGCGGCTGCGCAGCAGGGCGGTCAGCGTGCGGGCGTCGCGGGCGGGCAGGGCGCGCAGCAGCACGGTGACAGGGGCGCCCAGCACCAGGGCCAGGGGCGCGTACATGCCGATGAGCAGGTGCTGGAGCATGTGGCCGCGGAAGTCTCCGTGGGCCGATGGCGCGATGGGCGGTAGCAGGGCCGCGCCCAGCAGGGCGCATCCGGTCAGGAAGGACGCCGTGCGCCGACGTGGCCAGCGGCGGCGCCCCGCATGGGCCGCCTGGTGCGTCAGCGTCAGGTAGGCGGCTGCCAGCAGCAGCACACCGGCCGCCGGGAGCAGCGCGCCCCAGGAGCCGCCGTGCGCGGGTGCCGGATGGTCGTGCATCAGCCGCTCCCCCACCGGACGGAGGCGCCCTCGGGATCGGCGGCGGGCTCGAACGGCTTGCCCGAGCGCTGGAGCAGGTAGCCCACCACGATCAGCACGGCGCCCAGGACCAGGAACCCCAGGTCCCACCACAGCTGGTAAGGGCCGCCGCGCACGTGGTGGATGCCCAGCAGGTGGTGGTCGATGCCGCCTTCGACGAGGTTGAACAACCCCCCCCCGCCCCGCACCCATCCCCCCAGCACCCGCGAGGTCCACCCCCGGCGCCGCCGACGGGTCCCCCGCGAGTACAGCCACGC
>JAFACJ010001063.1 GCA_023425615.1 Actinomycetes bacterium | reverse complement strand
CCCGCGCGCTGCTCGACGGGCTGGACCGCGGCGGTGTCGGAAGGCTCGTGCTGGTGGGGATCGGCACCACGCTGGAGATCGCCCCGGGCGTCATGGTGCACGACGTCCCTGACTTCCCCGAGGAGGGCCGCGCGTTCTCCCTCGGTCACGCCGCCGAGCTGGAGGTGCTGGAGGGAGCGCCGGCGTCCCTGGACTGGCTGGTCCTCGCTCCGCCGCCCACCCTCCTGGACGCCGAGGCGCCGGGTACGGGCCGCTACCGGATCGGAGGGCGGCAGGTGCTGCCGTCCCCCGACGGCGCGCCCCTGTTCGCGTACGCGGACCTGGCGGTCGCGGTGGTCGACGAGATCGAGAAGCCCGGACACCACCGCACCCTGGTCGCCGTGGGCCACTGATTTCCGGTTGACCTTCCAGCGGCTGGAAGGTGGAGGGTCGTCTCATGAACACGGAGTCGTTCACCATCGGGCAGCTCGCCCGCCGCACCGGGCTTTCGGCGCGGACCATCCGGTTCTGGTCGGATCTGGGGGTGGTGCCGCCGTCCGGACGGACGGCCGGCGGCTACCGCCTCTATGACGCGGAATCGGTGTTCCGGCTGGAGCTGGTCAGGACGCTGCGGGACCTGGGCCTGGGGCTGGACGACATCCGGAAGGTCCTGGCGCGGACGACGACGGTGGCGGAGGCGGCGAAGGCGCATGTCGCGGCCCTGGACGTGGAGATCCGGGCGCTGCGGCTGCGCCGGGCCGTGCTCAGCACCGTCGCCGCACGCGGCAGCACGATCGAGGAGACGCTACTGATGCACAAGCTGGCACGGCTGTCGGCCGAGGAACGGCAGCAGATGATCGACGACTTCCTGCGGGACATCTCCGAGGGCATCGACCCGGACGCGCCGGCGATGGGCGTCGTCCGCAGTATGCGGCGGATGCCCGCCGAGCTTCCCGACGACCCGGCACCCGAGCAGGTCGACGCCTGGATCGAGCTCGGGGAGCTCGTCACGGACGAGGACTTCCGGCGGAAGGTCCGCGCGATGGCGGTGGCCGGCGCCGGGGCCGACGAGCTGGAGCACGGCCCCGACCACCATCTGGTCGCCGAGCACGCCGGCCGGGCGCTGGAGGAGGGGATCGACCCGGCCTCGGACGAGGGGAAGGCGGTCCTGGACCGCGTCGTCGACCCGGCCATGCCGCGCGAGCACCGGGCGCGGATGCTCCAGCAGCTGGAGACGTTCGCCGACGCCAGGGTCGAGCGCTACTGGCAGCTCCTGACGCTCGTCAACGGCGGGATCCCGCAGCCGCCGGCGGTCCCGGCGTTCGAGTGGCTGATGGAGGCGCTGCGCGTCCGGCTGTGAGGAAGACGAAGGGGAGCCGAGAGAACTCGGCTCCCCTTCATCCGGGGAGAGGGAGGAAGGTCAGACGACGGGACGCCCCGCGCGCATACGGCGGCGGAAGTCCCACAGGTAGAGGTTGAAGGGGAACTCGCGGGCGAAGCGGGGAAGGAAGCGGTTGACGGCCGCGGAGAGCCGGACGAAACGCTCGAAGAGGAACTGGGAGCGGCGGGTCCAGCGCAGCCCCAGCAGGTCGCGGAACTCCTGGGGGAGGAAGCCCGTGGCCGTGAAGAGGACGGGCGGGCCGAGGAGCCGCCGCGCGGGGGAGGGCAGGAAGGCGGCGGTGGCCAGGTCGTGCAGGAACGCACGGGTGTAGTCGTCGACCTCGAGCTTCTTGATCGACTCGTTCCAGTAGGCGGCGAACGCCTCCTGGTCGGCCGGCCACATCTCCCGGGGGACCTGGAGGGTGGTGGCGAACCGGGAGCAGTGGTGGTAGAACTCCTCGCGCTCCTTGCGGCTCAGCGGGAGGTCCAGCGCGTCGGCAAGGTCCACCGAGCCCTTGTAGAGGCAGGCGGCGACCCACAGCTGCAGTTCGCGGTCGAAGGCGTTGTACTTGACCGGTGCGCCGGGCTCGGAGCGGACCTGGCGGTGGGCGCGGTTGATCTCCTTGCGGATGTACTCGCGCTCGGCGCCGGTGCCGTTGCTGGCGACGGCGAGGAAGGTGAGGGTGGTGCGCGTCCGCTTGAGCGGGTGCTTGTCGAGTCTTCCGCTGTCGACCTTGCTCTGCGCGACCCCGTAGCCGACCTTGAGGTGGGAGAGCTGCATGAGGACGTTCGACATGCCGAGGGCGAGCGCGTACCAGTTCAGGGTGTCCCTGGCGGCCTGGGGGATCGGCTCGTCGGGAAAGGCCTTGTGCTGTTCGGGGGGCGTGGGCGCCACTGCGCTCGTCATGGGGGCCTCACTTCACGCACGGGGGTGGGTGCACCGTATCGGAACCCGTCCACGGTGGCATAAGTAACCAATTACTTTCAACATGTCGCGGATCACAGGGTCACTCCACCGTGGAGTGTCGCATCTGCGGCGGGGAAGGGAAACGACGTACCATGTCCCCCCATTCCCCCGCCACCCTGGGAGCCCGCCATGACGCTGCCCAAAGGAGCAAACGTTCCCATCCCCGCGCCCTCGGTGCGGCTGGAGCTGAGCTGGACTTCAGGACCGGACGCGGACGCCACCGCGCTCCTGCTCACCGGCGGCAGGGTCCGCGGTGACGACGACATGGTCTTCTACAACCAGCCGGCGCACCCCTCCGGCGCCGTCCGGCACGAGGGCAAGCGCCAGGGCCCCGGCGGCGTGGTCGACACCCTGTTCGCCGACCTCGCCCGGATCGAGCAGGGCGTGGACTCGGTCGCCGTCGTGGCCTCCGCCGACGGCGGCACCTTCGGCCAGTACCGCGGCCTGCACATCCGGGTCCTGGACGCGGTGAACGGCACCGAACTCGCCAGGTTCGACCCGTCCGGCGCCACCACCGAGACCGCCTTCGTGCTCGGCGAGCTGTACCGGCGGCAGGGCGCGTGGAAGTTCCGCGCCGTGGGCCAGGGCTACGACAGCGGCCTGGCCGGGCTGGCGACGGACTTCGGCATCGCCGTTGACGACACGCCCGCGCCGCCGCCCCCGCCTCCCATCAGCCTGCAGAAGATCACCCTCACCAAGCAGGCGCCCTCGGTGTCGCTCAGCAAGCGCGGCGCGACGTCCGGCGCGATGCGGGTCAACCTCAACTGGATGGTCCAGGGCGTCAGCTCACCGCGCAAGGGCAGGTTCCCCTCGCTGGGCGTCACCCGCCACCTCGACCTCGACCTGTGCTGCATGTGGGAGCTGCAGAACGGCTCCAAGGGCATGATCGACCCGCTGGCCCGCAGCTTCGGCGCGTTCGACCGGCCCCCCTACGTCCTGCTGGACGCCGACGACCGCACCGGCGCCCGCGCCGAGGGGGAGAACCTCACCATCAACCTCGACCACAGCGCCGACTTCCGGCGGCTGCTGGTCCTGGCCGTCATCTACGAGGGCGCCGACAGCTTCGCCGGCCTGCACGCCACCGCGACCCTCTACCCGCAGGAGGGGGCGCCGATCGAGATGTTCCTCGACGAGTGCACGATGCCGGGCGCGCGGACGGCCGTGATCGCCAGGATCGACAACGTCGCCGGCGAGCTGGTCGTCACCAGGGAGGGCCGCTACTTCGCCACCTCGGGCCGCAAGGGCGGCAAGCAGCTCGCCGACGAGGAGTACGGCTGGGGCTTCCGCTGGACGGTCAGCCGCGGCAAATGACCTGCCATCATGGCTTCCATGGCGGAGGCTGCGGGATATGAGCTGGAGGAGCGGCTGCGGGCCGCGGGCGCGGTACGGATCGCCGGCGTGGACGAGGTCGGCCGCGGCGCCTGGGCCGGGCCTGTCACCGTGTGCGCGGCGGTCACCGACTTCAGCCCGCCCCCGGAGCTGGCACGCCGGCGCGGCGGCCCCGTCCGCCTCACCGACTCCAAGCTGCTGACCGCCGGCCACCGCGCGTCCTTCGCCGAGGTGCTGCCCGGCTGGCTGCACTCCCACGCCATCGGGGAGGCGAGCGCGGAGGAGATCGACGAGCTGGGCATGACCGGGGCGCTGCGCCGTGCCGCGGTGCGGGCGCTGGAGGCGCTCCCCGAACCGCCCGACGTGATCATCCTGGACGGGAGCCATGACTTCCTCGGCTCGCCCTGGCGGGTGCGCACCGAGGTCAAGGCCGACCGCACGTCCGTCTCGGTCGCCGCGGCGTCCGTCCTGGCGAAGGTGCACCGCGACCGCCGGATGGCGGGGCTGGAGGGGTGCGAGGAGTACGGGTTCGCCGAGTGCGCCGGCTACCCCTCGCCCCGCCACCAGGAGGCGCTGGAACGGCTCGGCCCCACCGGGTACCACCGGCTGTCCTGGTCGTACCTGGATGATCTACCGCGCTGGCGGCATCTGCGTAAGTACCGTGACCCTCTTGCAGGAGAGGGCCAGCTGAGCCTGCTGTGAGGTCCCGGATCCCGGAATTTCACCTGTCCATCCGGGGAGGACCCTGGACTCGGCGTCCTTCACCGGTCAGGCTCTTGCCTCAAGATGCAAGCGTCGGGACGCTCGAGGACCCGGCCGGCGACACTCGCGGCGCGGGAGCTTTTCGAGCGCACGCGGGCCGGATATTTTCAGATTCACTCTGGAATCAGGCGGCTTGCCGGGATCTTTCTGCTGGCGCTCACCCTCACCGGTGCGGTGGTGGCCGGGCTGCCGGTGGGACAAGCCCTGGCCGGTGCCTTCCTGCTGCTGGTGGTGGTCGATCTGACGTTCCGCTCCCCGGCCGGGGTCGCCGTCCTCGCGGTGGTCGTGTGCTGGATCGCCGCGGTGATGCCGCTCGCCCGGCTGTTCTCCGAGCCCGGCCACCACGCGGTGCTCCTGGCCCTGCTCGGCCCGCCCGTCGGGCTGGCCGCCCTGCGCCTGCGCGGATACGCGCCATGGCGCAGCACGGTGTGGGCGCTGGCCGTCGCCGGGCTGGTGACGGCGGCGCTGGCGCACCCCGCGCCACGGCTGCACGTGGGACCCGCCTGGGC
>JAFACJ010001033.1 GCA_023425615.1 Actinomycetes bacterium | reverse complement strand
GTCCTGCTCCGGTGAGGCTCCGCTGACGCCGATCGCGCCGACCAGCTCCCCGTCCTTCCGCAGCGGGAGGCCGCCCGGCAGCGTGGTCAGGCGGAAGGCGACCTGGTCGTCGATGAGGGTGAAGAGGTCGGGATAGGTCTCCCTGATCCCCGCCATGGCGTCGCTGGGACCCTGGAGGGAGGCAGCGGTCCCGGCCTTGGCGCGCGCCACCTCCGGTGAGAACCAGGGGGCTCCGTCCATCCGGACGACGAGGATGTCGGCGCCCCTGGGATCGACGAGGGCGACGGAGACCCTGAGGCCGTCCGCGGCGGCCAGGTCCAGGGCCGCGTCGACGGCGGCGCGCGCCTCCTGGAGCTGCAGTCTCTTTCCCATGGCCTCGGCTCACCCTCCGATCGCGCGACAACGCGGAAATCCAGAAACCCAGAAACAGGATGCTTTCCGTGCATTTATATCCTTCGCCGAAATCCACCACCGCGGCGGCCTCCGGAGCGGACAAAAGCCGAAAACACGGCAAAATCATGACGGCGAGGGAGGAGCGTCGCCTTGACCCAACAGACCGGCGCCGCCGGCACCGAGGCACGGCGGGGGCTGCGGTACTCATGGCGTGCCTTGGGGCACCGGGACTACCGGATCTTCTGGTGCGGGGGCTGGCGTCCAACACCGGGAGCTGGCTGAGCAACCTCACCGTGCCCTACGTGCTCTACCAGCTCACCGGCAGCGCGTTCTGGGTCGGCCTGGTGAGCCTCTGGCAGTTCCTGCCGAGCATGATGTTCGGGCCGCTGGGAGGGGCGCTGGCCGACCGGTACGACCGCAGGCGCGTCCTGCTGGCCACCCAGTCGGGCATGGCCGTCTCGGCGTTCTCGATGTGGGCGTTCTGGGCGGCCGGCTGGCGGGAGCCGCTCGTCCTGCTGGCCCTGGTCGGCGTCAGCGGGCTCTTCCTGGGGATCAACATGCCGAGCTGGCAGTCGTTCGTCAGCGACCTGGTGCCGCGCGACGACCTGCGCTCGGCGGTGGCGCTCAACTCCCTTCAGTTCAACGCCGCCCGCGCCCTCGGCCCCGCGATCGCCGGCCTCCTGCTGGCGGCCTTCGGGCCGAGCTGGGCCTTCTTCCTCAACGGGCTGTCGTTCCTGTGCGTGCTGGCCGCGCTCCTGCTCCTGCGCCGCGCCGGGAGCCGCAGGCCCGCCGCGCCGCCGGCCGCCGGGATCGCCCGGCAGTTCGCCGACGCGCTGCGCTACATCGGCGGCAGGCCCGGCATCGTCCTGGCCGTGGCGCTCTCGGTCCTGATGGGCGCGCTCGCCAACCCGATCTTCCAGCTCACCGTGGTCTTCGCCGAGAGCGTCTTCCACACCGGTGCCGTCGACCTGGGCCTGCTCAACGCGGCGCTCGGCGCCGGAGCGGTCCTCGCCGCCCCGCTCGTCTCGGGCAGCCGCGGCATGAGCCTGAGCCGGGCGCGCGGCGGGTCAGGGGATCAGGCCGACGCCGGCCAGGACCTTCGGGTAGGTCGGGCGGTCGCCCGAGCCGACGGTGGGGAGCCCCTCGACGATCTCGGGACGCCACAGCCGGGTGGCCACGACGCCCGGCTCCAGCAGGTCGATGCCGTCGAACAGCGCCTCGATCTGCTCGGGGGTGCGGTAGTGCAGGCCCGAGGGGGTGCGCGCGTAGGTGCCGGCGGCCTGCTCCGCGCGCTCCTGCGTCATGCCGTCCGCAGTCACGTGGCTGAGGGCGAGGTAGGAGCCGCTGACCAGCTTGGCGCGGTAGACGTCCACCAGTTCGGTGACGCCCTCGGGCACGAAGTGCAGTACCGCGATCATCAGCAGGCCGACCGGCTTCCCGAAGTCGATGCCCGCCGCCTCACAGGCGTCGAAGACCTTCTCCGGCTCGCGCAGGTCCGCGGTGACCACGCTGGTCGTCGCGTTCTTGGCCAGCAGGGCGCTGCCGTGCGCCAGGACGATCGGGTCGTTGTCGACGTAGACCACCCGGGAGTCGGGCGCGACACGCCGGGCGATCTGGTGGAGGTTGTCGGCGGTCGGCAGCCCCGAGCCCACGTCGACGAACTGGCGGATGCCCGCCTTCACCATGACCGAGGTGGCGCGGCGCATGAACTCGCGGTTCTGGCGGGCGACGAACGGCGCGTCGGGGAACCCCGCGATCGCGGCCTCGGCCGCGGCGCGGTCGGGCTCGAAGTTGTCCTTGCCCCCCAGGAAGAAGTCATAGATGCGAGCGGGGTGGGGGATGCTGACATCGATACCCGCGGGGACGATGACACCGTCATCGGTCACAGCTGTTCCTTCTGAAGGCAGGTCGAACCTCCGTCCCGGACCACGCTGTACCGGGAGGGGAAGCACCGGGTGGACTGATGCGACTCACCGTAGTACACGGTGCCCCGATCCGCCCGCAGAAGATCGTTTCAACCGAGTGGAGACTTCCCCGCACCGCCGGATCCTCGTCAGAAGGAGAAGTGGTAGAGGCGCATCATGTCCCGCATCGGGGGGATGCGGGTGAGCAGGCGGTACAGGGTGCGGTAGGGGCGGGACGGGATCAGGGGGTACTGGGAGATGACGGCGGTGTCCGTCACGGGGTGGAGGCGGGGGTTCAGCCGGGTGACGTCGGCGGGGGTGCGGATTGCCCAGTTCATGGTGAAGTCGCCGTAGACGCGGGGGAAGGTGTGGGAGACCTTGACGACCCAGGGGCGCAGGCCGTCGAAGATCAGCGCGCCGGTGGGGAAGAGCTCGGTCAGGCTCAGGAGGAGGCGCCGGACGTTGGGTTCGGACAGGTACATCAGCAGGCCCTCGGCGATGACCAGCGCCGGGCGGTCGCGGGGGAGGTCCTGCGACCATCGCGGGTCGGTCACCGACGCGCCGACCATGCGGTAGCCGGGGCGGGCGGGGAGGCCGGGGAACAGACGGCCGCGCAGGGCCACGACCTCGGGGAAGTCGACGTCGAACCAGAGGGTCCCGGGTGGGAGGTCGAGCCGCAGCGCGCGGGTGTCGAGGCCGCAGCCGAGCTGCGCCACGACGGCACCGGGGTGCGCGGACAGGAAGTCCGCCGCCCACAGGTCGAGTTGCCTGGCGCGCAGGGCCACCAGGTAGCGGTCACCGGCCGCTATGCGCATTTTCAGGTCGACGAAGCCGGGGCCGAGACGGCGCACCGCCTCCTCCGCCGCGCGGTCGGTCAGGAGAGAGTCACGCGAGCGGCTCTCCAGCGCCCGCAGATACAGCGTCACCAGCGACGTCCGCTCCACCCCCGTGAAGCCCGTCTCCATCGATCCCATCCATCCCCCCGGCGCGCGACGTCACGCGGCTGGGGTGAGCCTTCCCTCCTCCCGGCCCGTCATCCCGTCTTCCGGCGCCTCTCTCGCGCCGGACCGCACGCACGCGAAAGCGCCGTGCTCTCCCCGGCATGGCCGGGAGAGCACGGCGCCTTTTCGCGGACGGGCGAATCCGGCATGAGGCGGGGGCCATCCGAGCCACACCCTTGCCCGGAGCGGTTCCGCCCTCACCTCATATCCCACGCCTTCATCGCCCGTCCCGCGCGGATCGCCTCGGGACCGGGATCGGGACCGTGCTCCCAGCAGACCCCTCGACCCCGGGCGATCCGGCGTCTTCGCGACGCGGCGGCGTCAGTAACTGAAGGTGGTGGCGCCCTCGTCGCCGATCCACCGCCACATCGGGATCGTCCCGCCCAGTTCGGCGCCCTCGATGAGCAGGCCGGCGTCGAGCTTGCGGGAGTCGAAGCAGATCGTGCAGACCATGTAGCGGCCGCCCGCCTTGGCGTAGCGGGCCACCAGGTCGGCCAGCGGCGGGCAGCCGTCGCAGGCCGTGGCGTTGGCGACGCCCTCCAGCGCCAGCCGTGTCGCCTCCTTGGTCAGGAACATGAGGGTCTCCCTGCCCTCCTCGGCGGCGCCGACCGCGACCAGGAAGGCCACTGTGACCCGCTCGGGGTCCTCAAGACCCGTGGTCAGACTGATGACGGCTTTGCCGGACATGCTGCACTCCTTCTGCTCTGCGCTTGAGGAAGACACTGCCGTCCGGCTGTTGCCGGACGGTTGCCGCTCGGCTGCCGCGCGCCCGGAGGCCGCGTCAGGGCCGTGTCAGTGGTTCTTCAGCACGGCGGAACAGCATGAGAAGGAGGCTCCAGACGAAAGGAAGCACGTCATGAAATTCTCTCTCTTCCACCCGGTGACCGTCGGATCGGGCGACCGGCTCGGCACCGGGCTACTCGGCCTGGAGCCGCAGCTCTACACCGCGGCCGTCGCCGGGCTGCGCGAGCAGGCCATCGCCGCCGACGAGAGCGGATGGAACTCGCTCATGCTCGCCGAACGGCACTTCGAGGTCGAGGGCTACCAGGTGACGCCCAACCCGCTGCTGCTGAACGTCTACCTCGCCCAGCACACCAAGCGGCTGCGGCACGGGCAGATGGGCCTCATGCTGCCGGCGTGGAACCCGCTACGGCTCGCCGAGGACATCGCGATCGCCGACCACCTCACCGGGGGACGGCTGGACGTGGGACTCAGCCGCGGGCACCCGGCCCGCGCGGGCGGCGTCCTGGGGCACCGCGGCGCCGATGAGAAGGCGGCCGCCGAACGCGACCGCGAGCTCTTCGAGGAATGGTTCGAGATCATGCTGCTGGCGTGGACCGAGGAGCTCCTGTCCTATGAGGGCAACTTCCTGCGGATCCCCACCCGCGGCGTCCCCTGGCCCCACCCGACGTCCGAGCGGCTCGGCGCCGGGGTGAAGGACGGCGTGCTCACCGCCCTTGGCACCGTGCCCAAGCCCCTGCAGGCGCCCCACCCCCCGCTGTACACCACCACGGCGGGCGACCCGCAGACCGTCCAGTGGGCGGCACGGGTCGGCAGCGCGCTGATCACGACCGCCACGCTGCCGCACCGCATCCGCGAGGTGACCGAGACCTACGCCGGCACGGCCGCCGCCTCCGGCACCAACGTCTACCTCAACCGCTGGCGGCCCGGCGGCGGCGTGGCGCTCTGCCGGCTGCTGGCCGTCGCCCCCACCCACGAGCAGGCGCTGCGCACCGGCGAGCAGGCCATGCCGTTCCTCGGCGACCGGCTCGGCGCGCTCGGCTTCTTCGAGAACGCGGCGACCGGCGGCTCCGCCCCCCGCACCCTCCAGGAGCTCGTCGCCTCCGGCGTGATGCTCCTCGGCACCCCCGACACCGTGGGCGAGCAGGTCACCGCGCTCATCGACGCCTACGGCGTCGACCACCTCGTCCTCGTCGCGTGCGCGGGCGCCACCGACCACGACCGCGTGCTCCAGACCATCACCCTGTTCGGCGAGAAGGTCATCCCCCGGCTCGGCGCCGCCCTCTGAGGACTCCGGCTCGCGGCAACCGCACGGCAACCGGGTTCGGCCAGGCTCCTCACCCGAACGATCCGTCGATCGACGACGATCCGGGGAGAGTAGAGGAATCCCTGCTGATGAGAGCAAGGACAACGGGACGGCGTGCCGCGTTCTTGGGCGCGCTGTTCATCACCGCTTCGCAGCTCATGGCCGGTGTGGCCGCCGCGGCCGATGACGGCACCGGGGACCCGGGCCGCAAGACGCTGGGCTGGGGCGTGAACGGGGCGGGGCAGATCGGTGACGGCACCGCGCAGAACCGGGTGCGCGCCGTCGAGGTCGCCGGATGGCCGCAGGCCAGATACAGCGCGGCGGCCACGGGAGAAGGGCACAGCCTGGGGGTCGGGCCGGGACGCACCGTCCAGTCCTGGGGCGCCAACAACTGCGGGCAGCTCGGCACCGGCGGGACGGCATCGCGCCGCGAACCCGGTACGGTGCCCGGCCTGACGGATGTGTACGGTGTCGCCGCGGGACGTGACTTCAGCCTCGCCTGGACCGGCGGCGGGCAGGTCTACGCCTGGGGCTGCAACGACAAGGGCCAGCTCGGCCTGGGCACCACGGGCGGGCCCGTCCTGACGCCCACCCCTGTCCCCGCCCTGAGCGGCATCATCCAGGTGGCGGCGGGCTACGACCACGCCCTGGCCTTGACCTGGGACGGCAAGGTCTGGGGCTGGGGCCTCAACGACGACGGCGAGATCGGCGACGGCACCAACGCCGTCCACGCCGAACCCGTCCGCAACGACCTGACCGACGTCAGGTCGGTGTCCGCCGGGATCCACCACAGCCTCGCCGTCACCAATGACGACAGGCTGTTCACCTGGGGGCGCAACGTCGACGGCCAGCTCGGCCTCGGCACCTTCTCCGCCCAGGACCGGCTCACCCCCACCCATGTCCCCTTCGACAAGCCGGTGCAGAACGCGGTGGCCGGAGGACACCACAGCGTTCTCGTGACGACGGAGAAGATGCCGTACGCCTTCGGCCAGAACGACTACGGGCAGCTCGGCGTCAATGACCTGGACGACCGTGCCGTTCCGACGGTGGCCTACCGGATGAAGGCCGTTGAAAGTATCGCGGCGGGCGCGGACTTCACCGTCGCCTTGCGGCTCAGTGCCGACCCGACGACACGGCGGGCCTACGCCTGGGGCCGGACGGCGAGCTACACGAGGCCGTACCCGTACCCCGTCGTGAACTCGTCGGGCTACCCGGTCCGCGCCTTCGGCATCGCCGTCGGCTCGTCCGCACGGCATGCCCTGGCGATCCAGGCCGTGCCCCCGGTCATCGTGGGCTGATCATGGTTCCCTCGCCGGGGCGGACGTGCGTCCGGCCTCGGCGAGGGCCTCCAGCCGCCGCAGCAGGGCCGCCACATCATGGCGGCGGCCCGCGGCCCTGGCGTCGTCGAACGCGGCGGGGCCGAGCCGGTCGCGCAGCGCCGTGCCGGTGCGTTCCAGGTCCGGAAGCTCACAGGCCGGTACCACCGCGCCCGCCGCCGAACGCAGCAGGTCCGCCGTGCCCAGCAGTTCGGCGGCCAGCGGAGGCCGGCTGCCGGCGATGGCTGCGGCCAGCGCCTCCAGCACGCTCGCCTCCCGGGCCCGCTCGCCCAGCCCGTGGTACAGGCCGAGTGCCGTCACCAGCCTGCGCAGCGCCCGTCCGGGACGGGAGAGCCGCAGGTCCAGCAGTGCCAGCAGGTGCTGCGCGCCGGCGATCCCCGCCTTGGACCGCAGTTCGAACGCCAGCAGGAGCGCCTCCTGCGACCGGAGGGATGCGGCCTCCTCATCTCCCGCGTAGAGCGCCGCCGCGCCCAGGTCCAGCAGGCACCGGGCCAGCCGCTCCAGGTCGCCCTCCGCGCGGA
>JAFACJ010001015.1 GCA_023425615.1 Actinomycetes bacterium | reverse complement strand
CCGGGGAGCCCGCCGTCCAGGACCATGACCTCCGGGCCGTCCTGCCCCGCCGCCTCCCTGGCACCGGCCACCAGGTCGCGGCTCTGCCACTCCGAGGTGGTGATGAGGAACCGCGCACCGGTCTGGCGGATGACGAAGCGCAGGTCCGAGGGCCCGTAGATGGGCATCACGGGGTTCTGCACCGCGCCCAGGCGGGTCAGCGCGGCGGTCAGCACCAGCGCCTCGATCGTCGTCGGAAGCTGCCAGGTGACGGGGACGCCGGGCGTGACGCCGCGGTCGGCCAGCCACGCGGCCAGCGCCTCGGCGCGCTCACGGAATCCCGCGAACGTCATGCGGCGGCCCCGCTCGTCCACCAGCATCTCGGCGGACGGGGTGAGCCCCGCCCGGTGCTCGACCAGACTCCAGAAGGTGGTGTTCAACGGTCTTCCCTTCCTTCCCGGTACGGGTCGCCGCGGTCCTCGACGAGGCGTGGGCCGTCCTCCGGGCCGCGGTAGGTGAGCGGAGGAAGACCTGGCACGATAACGGCTGGTTTGTCGGGTAGCGAGGCCGGCAGGTGCGGAGGTGACGCCCGGACGGCGCCCCCGCCACCGTCCGGAACTGTCATTTTTTATATTACATACATTGAATTCTTCAGAAGGGACGATCATGGCCGGTGGGATGCTCAGTGGACTGCGGGTGCTGGAGGTGTCGAGCTTCGTCGCCGCCCCCCTCGGCGGGATGACCCTCGCGCAGCTCGGCGCCGAGGTGGTGCGGGTCGACCCGCCGGGCGGCGCCGCCGACACGGGCCGCTGGCCGCTGACCGGGGACGGCGCGTCGATCTACTGGGCGGGGCTGAACAAGGGCAAGCGCTCGGTGACCGTCGACCAGCGCACGCCCGAGGGCGCGAGGCTGCTCACCCGGCTGGCGGGCTGGGCCGGCATCGTGCTCACCAACGCGCCGCGCCCCCGCTACGACGACCTCGCCGCCGCGGTCCCCGGGCTCATCCACGTCCAGATCACCGGCCACGCCGACGGGCGCCCCGCCGTCGACTACACCGTGAACGCCGAGACCGGCTTCCCCCTCGTCACCGGGGCCCCCGAGACCTCGGGGCCGGTCAACCACGTCCTGCCCGCCTGGGACATCGCCTGCGGCCTGTACGCCGCGATCGCCATCCTCGCCGCCGACCGCGAGCGCGCCCGCACCGGAGAGGGCCGCCGGATCCGCCTCCCCCTGTCCGACGTGGCCCTGGCCACCGCCGGCAACCTCGGCTTCCTCGGCGAGGCCGAACTGAACGGCGTGGACCGCCCCCGCATCGGCAACCACCTGTACGGCAGCTTCGCCCGCGACTTCGCGACCAAGGACGGCAGGGTCATGCTGGTCACCCTCACCGACCGGCACTTCACCGACCTCGTCGCCCTCACCGGCGCCGCCTCCCAGGTGGCCGACCTGGCACGCCTCACCCGCGCCGACTTCACCGCCGAAGGCGACCGCTACCGCCACCGCGAGTCGCTCGCCGCCCTCTTCGAGCCCTGGTTCGCCGTCCGCACCCTGGCCGAGGCGACCACTGCCCTGGCCGCGACCTCCGTCCTGTGGTCGCCCTACCGGACCTTCCGCGAACTCCTGGACCACGACCACCCCCTCCTGCACGAGATCGACCAGCCGGGCCTCGGCCGCCTCCACGTCCCCGCCTCCCCCATCGACGCGGGCGGCGACCGGGGCGTCCGCACCGCCCCCCTGCTCGGCGCCGACACCGACACCGTCCTGACCGAACTGGGCCTGGACGCTGAGGCCGTCGCCGCCCTCCGCGCCGCGGGCGCCCTCGGCTGACCCCGCCCGAAGAGGAAGCGGCCCCACAGGCCGCCCCCTTTACACAGTAAGGTCACTTCAGGGGCGTCCAGACGGGCACCGGCGCCCCCTCCACAATCCGGGGCAATAATGTATAAGATATTAGAGGTAGACCACCCCGAGGAGCCTTCAGGTCATGCCCCAGCCAGGTACCGGCCTCCCGCCCCTGCACACCGTGCTCGACTATCCCTACACCCGGACGACGGGGCCCGTCATGGGCGCCTTCCTCACCGGGATCAGGGACGGCCGCCTCCTGGCGTGCCGTATCGGCTCCCGTGTCCTGTGCCCGCCCCTGGAGTACGACCCCGAGACCGGCGCGCCCGTCGCCTTCGACCCGGTGGAGGTCGGGCCCGGCGGCACGGTTGCCTCCTGGACGTGGGTGCGCGAACCGACGGCGAGCCATCCCTTCCCGCACCCCTTCGCCTTCGCGCTGGTCGTCCCGGACGGGGCGTCCTGCGGCTTCCTCCACGCCGTGGACGCCGGGAGTCCCGCGCGCATGTCCACGGGCATGCGGGTGACCACCCGGTTCCGGGAGGAGCGGACGGGGAGCATCACCGACGTCTGGTTCGTCCCGGAGGAGGACGGGGCGGCGCCCGCCCCGCCCGTCGCGGCCGAAGGCACGGTCGCCATCGTCGAGCAGCCCCTCTCGCTGCGCTACTCCGAGCCCTACCACCCCCACCGCGTCCGGTTCCTGAACGGCCTGCGCGACGGTGTCATCATCGGCCAGCGCTCCCCCGTCACCGGCAAGGTCTATGTGCCGGGCCGCGGCTACGACCACCTGGAACGCACGCTGATGACCGAGGAGCACGACGTCGCCGTCGCCGACCGCGGCACCGTCAGCTCGTTCACCGAGATCACCCCCGTCCAGTACCACGGGCAGAAGGAGACCGAGCCCTACATCCGGGCGTCGATCCTGCTCGACGGCAGCGACTCCCCCATCACCGGCGTGGACGTCCGCACCATCCCCTTGGCGGAGTTCCGGGTCGGGCTGCGGCTGCGCGCCGTCTGGAAGCCGATCGCCGAACGCGACATCGGCGGGTTCGACAACCGCTCGACCGGCGGCTGGGAGGGCGTGATCGAGCGCTGGGAGCCCACCGGCGAGCCCGACGCCGACACCCGCGCACTGGAGGAGCACGCGTTTTGAGCACGCGATCATCCCTGGGGGGCGACCCCCAGGCCCCCGAGACACGGTCCGGCCGATCCTCGCTTGGCCGCGGCCGGCCGAACCGGCCGGTCGCCATCGTCGCCACCGCGCTGACACCGGCCTACGAGCGCTTCGAGGGGCCGGAGGCGGCGCTGGTGATGAGCTGCGTCAACGAGCTCCTGGAGCGCACCGGCCTGCGGCGCGAGGAGGTGGAGTTCGCCATCGCGGGCAGCTGCGACTACCTGGGCGGCACCCCGTTCTCGTTCGTCATGAACCTGGAGGGCATCGGGGCCTGGCCTCCGGTCTATGAGAGCCATGTGGAGATGGACGGCGCCTGGGCGCTGTTCGAGGCGTGGCTGCGCCTGCAGTGCGGCGACGTGGACACCGCGCTGGTCGTCGGCTCGGGCCGGGCGTCGGCCGGCCGCCAGCGCGAGGTCTTCGCCCTCCAGACC
>JAFACJ010000977.1 GCA_023425615.1 Actinomycetes bacterium | reverse complement strand
GGCACGACCTGCACGTGGCGGGGCTGGTCGGGGCGGCGCGGCTGCTGGCCGCCGGGCGCGGGGAGCTGGCCGGGGACGTGGTGTTCATGTTCCAGCCCGGCGAGGAGGACCACGACGGCGCCAGGATCATGATCGAGGAGGGGGTGCTGGAGGCGGCGGGGCGCGAGCCGGTCGCCGCCTACGCCATCCACGTCTTCTCCACGCTCGTGCCCGCCGGGTTCTTCGGGACGCGGCCCGGCACGATGCTGGCGGCCAGCGACTCCTTCGACATCAAGGTGGTCGGCCACGGCGGGCACGGCTCGTCCCCGCACGCCACCCGCGACCCGATCCCGCCGATGTGCGAGATGGTCACGGCGCTGCAGACGCGCGTGGCCCGCTCCATCGACGTCATGGACCCCGCCGTCGTCACCGTCGGCGCCCTGCGGGCGGGCACGGCCCGCAACGTGATCCCCGAGAGCGGGGTGCTGGAGGGCACCGTCCGCACCTTCTCCGAGAAGACCCGCAAGGAGGTCCGCGAACTGGTGCTGGAGACCGTCGACGGGATCGCCTCCGCGCACCGTGTGAAGGCCGAGGTGGACTACCGGCTCCTGTACCCCGTCACGGAGAACGCGCCGGACGAGGCGGCCTTCGCCCTGAAGACGGCGCAGGACCTGTTCGAGGGCAGGGCGTTCGAGCTGCCGGGGCCGTTCCCCGGCTCGGAGGACTTCTCCTTCGTCCTCCAGCGGGTCCCCGGCGCGATGCTCGGCCTCAGCGCCTGCCCGCCCGGCCGCGACCCGGCGACCGCCCCGATGAACCACTCGCCGCAGGCGGCCTTCGACGACTCCGTGCTCCCGGACGCCGCCCTGCTGCTGGCGACCCTTGCCGCACGCCGTCTGAAGGGCGCCGTGGCCTGACCCGGAAGAGCGTGCTGTCGCGCGTCGTGCGGATCCTGGAGGTCTTCGGTCCCGGCACGCCCGCGCCCGGATCCCGGCCGTCTCTCACTGAATGAGAAAGCCGTATCCGGTGTGGCGTGGCGCACAGCATCCTTACCGGCGTCCCCGGACCGCTCGGTGCTCAAGACCATCGCCGAAGCCGGCGTCAACGTGCTCTCCTCCTGCGTGCAGGGCCTGTGCGGCACCGGCGAGACGACGGTCTCGGGAGGCTCTCCCCGTCAAGATCGAGGCTGTCTGACCAGGAGTTATATCCTCGCATCGGACGAAAGGAAATATTCATGTCACAGCAGGTACGGGGCGTCGTCGCCCCGGGCAAGAACCAGCCGGTCGAGATCCGGACGATCGTCATCCCCGACCCCGGTCCGGGCGAGGCGGTCGTCAAGATCCAGGCGTGCGGGGTATGCCACACCGACCTGCACTACAAGCAGGGCGGCATCAACGACGACTTCCCCTTCCTCCTCGGCCACGAGGCGGCCGGGATCGTGGAGTCGGTCGGCGAGGGCGTCACCGAGGTCGCGCCCGGTGATTTCGTCATCCTCAACTGGCGTGCGGTGTGCGGGCAGTGCCGCGCCTGTCTGCGCGGGCGGCCCTGGTACTGCTTCAACACCCACAACGCCAAGCAGAAGATGACGCTGGAGGACGGCACCGAGCTGTCCCCGGCCCTGGGCATCGGCGCGTTCGCGGAGAAGACGCTGGTGGCGGCCGGGCAGTGCACGAAGGTCGACCCGGCCGTCAAGCCCGAGGTCGCCGGTCTGCTGGGTTGCGGTGTGATGGCCGGTATCGGCGCGGCGATCAACACCGGCGGCGTCACCCGCGGCGACTCGGTCGCGGTCATCGGCTGCGGCGGTGTGGGCGACGCCTCCATCATGGGCGCGCGGCTGGCCGGGGCACGGCGGATCATCGCGGTGGACATCGACCAGCGCAAGCTGGACAAGGCGCTGGAGCTGGGCGCCACGCACACGGTGAACTCCAAGGAGGCGGACGCGGTCGAGGCGATCCGGGCGCTGACCGAGGGCAACGGCGCCGACGTGGTCATCGAGGCGGTCGGCCGCCCGGAGACCTACGAGCAGGCGTTCTACGCCCGCGACCTGGCCGGCACCGTGGTCCTCGTCGGCGTGCCGACCCCCGACATGAAGATCGAGCTGCCGCTGCTGGAGGTCTTCGGCCGCGGCGGTGCGCTGAAGTCCTCCTGGTACGGCGACTGCCTGCCCTCGCGCGACTTCCCCATGCTCGTCGACCTGCACCTCCAGGGCCGCCTCGACCTGGGGGCGTTCGTCACCGAGACCATCGGCCTCGACGACATCGAGGCCGCGTTCGAGAAGATGCACCACGGCGACGTGCTGCGCTCGGTGGTGGTCCTGTGACCTCTCCCATCGGCCACCTCGTCACCTCCGGCCAGTTCTCCCTGGACGGCGGCACGTGGGACGTCGACAACAACGTCTGGATCGTCGGCGACGACAAGGAGGCGATCGTCATCGACGCCGCCCACGACGCCGCGGCGATCGAGCGGGCGCTGAACGGCCGCCGCCTCAAGGCGATCGTCTCGACGCACGCGCACAACGACCACATCGACGCCGCGCCCGCGCTGTCGGAGGCCACCGGGGCGCCGATCCTGCTGCACCCGGCGGACCTGCCGCTGTGGGACCTGACCCACCCCGGCCGCAGGCCCGACGGCGAGCTGTCCGACGGCCAGGTCATCACCGTCGGCGGGGTGGAGCTGAAGGTCGTGCACACCCCGGGCCACGCCCCGGGCGCGGTCTGCCTGTACGCCCCCGAGCTGGGCGTCGTCTTCACCGGCGACACCCTCTTCCAGGG
>JAFACJ010000973.1 GCA_023425615.1 Actinomycetes bacterium | reverse complement strand
GCCGCCGCGGCGGGACGTCGGATATGCACGCTGCCCAGAGTGCCGGGTCACTGGTGATTTGGGCAACCGCGAAGGTGATCAATAAGGCTGTCCGTGGGGCGCCTGCGCCTGGTAGGGGTTGGGTCCGGTGGCGTCGACGACGACGGTCTTGGCCGCTTTGTCGTGAAGGGTCTGGTTCTTGGGGTTGGTGAAGATCCAGATCGCGTCGACGAGGAAACCGACACAGCAGATATAGGCGAGCACGACGAAGACCACCGCGCGGACGGCGGCGGTGCCCGAGTCGACCGCACCCCCGTCCGCCTCCCGGACGACACGGGTGCCGACCAGCTTCTTGCCCAGCGTCTGGCCGTTCCAGCGGTAGGTCAGCAGCCAGAAGTACAGGAACGCCAGGATCGCCACCGCCAGGCTGGCCAGGATCTGCCCGCCGGAGTAGAGCCGGTCGAAGTGGTAGGTGGTCGCGCCGTTGGGCCCGGTGACCGCCACATCGCGCCGGTCCACGCCGAAGGGCCAGGTGACGCAGCAGGAGACCACCGCGTAGATGATCCAGTCGACGAGGATGCCGAGGAACCGCTTCCCCTTGCTGGCGAGCATCGGAGGTGTGGCGCCGTAACCGCCGTATCCGCCTCCGTAGGGGCCGCCCGCGCCGCCGTAAGGGGGCTGCTCGCCTCCCTGGCCGCCCCCGTAAGGAGGCTGTCCCCCGCCGTAGGGCGGCTGTCCCCCGTAAGGCGGCTGCCCTCCGCCGTAAGGAGGCTGTCCCCCGTAGGGCGGTGGATTCTGGCCGTAAGGGTCGGAGGAGCCCTGGCCCTGATAGGGGCCGGGCTGATCCTGCGACGGTGGTGTCATAGTCGCAAGATCACCCAAAACCGCGTCGTTAAACCCCGGGGATGACCCTGCTTGGCCGGTCATTGAGGGTGTTTTGGTAAGCGAAGTCGGGTACGGGGCACTCGGAAAGACCGCGGACAGAAGAACAGCGCCCACGGCAGGCGCGGACGCTGTTCGGTGACTGCTCGGAAGTGTGGTGCGGGGAGGCTCAGGCGCCGGCGTAGGGCACCGCGTCGATGATCTCGACGGTCATGGCGCGCCCGTTGGGCAGCGTGTAGGAGGCCTTCTCCCCGATCTTCTTGCCGTTGATCGCCGAGCCCAGCGGCGACTTGGGCGAGTAGACGTCGATCGGGGCGCCCTGCTCCTCGCGGGAGGCCAGCAGGAAGGTGACCTCCTCGTCGTCGCCCTCGAAGGCGACCGTGACGGTCATCCCCGGGGTGACCTTGCCGTCGGCGCTGACCGGAGCTTCGCCGACGCGGGCGCTGTCGAGGATCTGGCGGAGCTGGAGGATGCGGCCCTCCATCTTGCCCTGCTCCTCCTTGGCCGCGTGATAGCCGCCGTTCTCCCGCAGGTCGCCCTCCTCGCGAGCTGCCTCGATCTTCGCGGCGATCTCTTTGCGGCCAGGACCCGAGAGGTAGTCGAGCTCGCCCTTGAGGCGGTCGTACGCCTCCTGGGTGAGCCAGGTGACGTTGTCAGTGCGGGTCTCGGTCACGGGTACTCCTAGTTTCCACGCGATGTGGCCGGGTGTCTCGACGCCGTTCCCAGGTCGGGACCGTACGGAAACCTCAAGCCTATCCGGTCGATGAGAGTAAAGGTTCCCACCGACAGCGATCTGGAACCTGCCATACGAAGGTCAGGAGCGTGCGCAGTCGCGCACTTCGGCGGTGGTGGCACGGCCCGTGGTCGGCAGGATGAGCATGTGCGTGGAGGTGCTCTTGCCGGGGCCTACGACGACCTTCTGCTGCCCGACGATCATGCCGTCCTTCGCCTGCGCCTGAGCGGTGCAGGCGACCTCGGCGTCGGCGGGCTTGAGCAGCTGGAAGGAGAGCTGGACGGACTCATCGCCCCGCACGGTGAAGGCGATCGTGCGCGCGGAGATCCCGTGGACGCCCGTGGCGCTCGGGCCCGCGTGGCCCATGACCACGGCCCAGCCCGCCATGCACACGGCGACGAACAGACCGATCACGCCGTAGCCCAGCCAGGTTCCGGCCGACCGCTTCTTCGGCCCGGCCGCCTCGGGCCTGACCTCGGTGTGCAGGGTCATGGAATCCTCGCGGTTCTGTCGGTGTTGACTGCAACAATCTCGAAAAGACAGGTTCACCTTAAGCATAGGGAGCGCCCCCAGTGGCAGAGACCTTGCGGCTGATGGCCGTGCACGCTCACCCCGACGACGAGTCGAGCAAGGGGGCGGCGACGATGGCGCGCTACGTCGCCGAAGGCGCGGAGGTCCTGGTGGTCACCTGCACCGGAGGAGAACGGGGGGACATCCTCAACCCGGCCATGGACCGGCCCGAGATCAAGGAGAACCTGGCGGCGGTACGGCAGGCGGAGATGGACACCGCCCGGGAGATCCTCGGCGTGCGCCAGGAGTGGCTGGGCTTCGTCGACTCGGGGCTGCCCGAGGGCGACCCGCTGCCGCCGCTGCCCGAGGGCTGCTTCGCGCTGACCCCGCTGGAGGAGGCCGCCGCCCCCCTGGTCCGGGTGGTCCGCGAGTTCCGGCCGCATGTGATCCTCACCTACGACGAGAACGGCGGCTACCCCCACCCCGACCACATCAAGACGCACGAGGTCTCCGCCGTCGCCTTCGACGCCGCCGGCGACCCCGAGCGCTACCCGGACCTGGGCGATCCCTGGCAGCCGCTGAAGATGTACTACTTCCTGACCTTCCACAAGGAGCGCATGCTGGCCATGCACCAGGTGCTGGTGGAGGCGGGCAAGGAGTCCCCCTACCTGGACTGGATCGCCAACTGGGAGGACAGGCCGATGCCGTGGCAGGTCACGACCCGGGTGCCGTGCGGTGACTTCTTCGAGAAGCGCGACGCCGCGCTGATCGCCCACGCCACCCAGATCGACCCGAACGGCTGGTGGTTCGCCTGCCCGCCCGACCTCCAGCGCAAGGCATGGCCGACCGAGGACTACCATTTGGCCAGGTCCCTGGTCGACACCGAACTGCCGGAAGACGATCTCTTCGCCGGCATCAGGGAGAAAGTGGGCGCATAATGCTGATCCTTGCGCAGGAGCTGAACGACGATACGGTCTCGCCCGGCCTGCTGGGCACGCTGGTGGTGGTGTGCCTGGGTGTCGCCCTGGTGTTCCTCGTCCGCTCCATGAACAAGCGCATCTCCAACGTCGACGCCCCCCGCCAGGCCGACCTGGACCAGGAGGCGTGGGAGGCGGCCGAGGCCGCCCGCTCGGAGGAGAACAGCGCGCCATAACGCGGGGTGTTCACCCACTGTTCCCGTAACACGCCGCGGTTAGTGTGGGTCCATGAACCGTCTGAAGGACGCCACCAGCCCTTATCTGCTGCAGCATGCCGATAATCCGGTCGACTGGTTCCCCTGGGGCGACGAGGCCTTCGCCGAGGCACGGCGACGGGACGTCCCGATCCTGCTGAGCGTGGGTTACGCGGCGTGTCATTGGTGCCACGTCATGGCACATGAGAGCTTCGAGGACGCCCAGACGGCACGGCTCATGAACGAGCGGTTCGTGAACGTGAAGGTCGACCGCGAGGAGCGGCCGGATGTGGACGCCGTCTACATGGAGGCCACGCAGGCGCTGACGGGGCAGGGCGGCTGGCCGATGACGGTGTTCATGACACCGGACGGGCATCCCTTCTACTGCGGCACCTACTTCCCCAGGGCGCGGTTCCAGGGGCTGCTGAACGCGGTGTCGGGGGCCTGGGGCGCACAGCGGGAGAAGCTGGTGGAGCAGGGCCAGCAGATCGTGGCGGCGCTCGGCGGGCAGGACGGCCTGCGGGGTCCTGGGCCGACCGAGGCGGTGCTCGCCCAGGCGGTCCAGGTGATGGGCCGCTCGTTCGACGAGCGGTACGGGGGGTTCGGCACCGCGCCGAAGTTCCCGCCGTCCATGGCCCTGGAGTTCCTGCTGCGCCAGGGGGACCCGGGGCGGATGGCGGCGCGGACCCTGGAGGCCATGGCGCGCGGCGGGATCTACGACCAGCTCGGCGGCGGTTTCGCCCGGTACAGCGTCGATGAGAGATGGATCGTCCCGCACTTCGAGAAGATGCTCTACGACAACGCGCTGCTGGCCCGCGTGTACGCGCACTGGTGGCGCAAGGACGGTGTGCCGCTGGCACGGCGCGTGGCACTGGAGACCTGCGACTGGATGCTCCGGGAGCTGGGGACGGCCCAGGGCGGTCTGGCCTCGGCGCTGGACGCCGACAGCGAGGGCGTGGAGGGCAAGTTCTACGTCTGGACGCCCCAGCAGCTCGTCGAGGTGCTCGGCGAGGAGGAGGGCGCCCGTGCGGCGCGCTCCTTCCGGGTCACCCTGGAGGGGACGTTCGAGCACGGCGCGTCCACCCTCCAGCTGGAGGGCGACCTGCCGGAGGAGCTGCGGGACAGGCTGCTGGAGGCGCGTGCCGGGCGGGTGCGGCCCGCCCGCGACGACAAGGTGGTCGCGGCCTGGAACGGCCTGGCCATCGCGGCGCTGGCCGAGTGCGGCGCCCTGTTCGGCAGGCCGGACCTGATCGAGGCCGCGGAGCGGATCGCGGGCCTGCTCCAGAAGACGCACCTGGTGGACGGCCGGCTGCTGCGCACCTCCAGGGACGGTGTCGCGGGCGCGAACGCGGGCGTCCTGGAGGACTACGCGGACGTCGCCGAGGGGCTGCTGGCCCTGCACGCGGTCACCGGGAACCCCGAGTACGTGCGGCGGGCGGGCGTCCTGCTCGACGTCGTGCTCGCCCGTTTCGGCGACGGGGAGGGCGGCTTCTACGACACCGCCGACGACGCGGAGGCGCTGTTCCGCCGTCCCAAGGACCCGACCGACAACGTGACGCCCTCGGGCCAGTTCGGGGCCGCGGGGGCGCTGCTCACCTACGCCGCGCTGACGGGCTCCCAGGAGCACCGTGACGCCGCGCTGGCGGCGCTCGGCGCGGTCACCCCGCTGGCGGCCCAGCACGCGAGGTTCGCGGGCTGGGGCCTGGCCGTGGCCGCCGCCGCCCTGCACGGCCC
>JAFACJ010000947.1 GCA_023425615.1 Actinomycetes bacterium | reverse complement strand
GCCTAGTGCCGCGCACGCCCGCGCCGCCTGGGCGGCGCGGGCGCTTCGTCGCGGGGAGCGGGGTCAGGAGGGGAAGGGCCCGGCGCGGCCGAGGAGGGCGGGCGCCGGCTTGTCCAGGAGGGTGCCGAGCCAGGTGCCGGTGGCGGCGATGGACTCCGGGTCGATGCCGGTCTCATGTCCGCTGCGGTGCAGCGCGTACAGGAGGTCCTCGGTGGCGATGTTGCCGGTGGCGGCGGGGGCGAAGGGGCAGCCGCCGAAGCCGCCCGCGCTGGCGTCGAGGACGGTGACGCCCTCCTCGACGGCGGTGAGGGCGTTGGCGTAGCCGGTGTTGCGGGTGTTGTGGAAGTGGAAGCGGGGAGCCGCCGAGGGGGCGGCGGTGCGGACGCGGGCCAGCAGGTCGCGGACCTGGGCCGGGACGCCGACGCCGATGGTGTCGGCGAGCGCCACCTCGAACGCGCCGGCGGCCTCGGCGCGCAGGGCGATCGCGGCGACGCGCTCGGGCGGTGTCTCGCCCTCGAAGGGGCAGCCGAACGCGGCGGCGATCGTCATCCCGACGGGCACCCCGGCGGCGTGCGCGGCGGCGGCGATGCCGTCCCAGGCGTCGAGCGCCTCCTCGGTGGTGCAGCCCTGGTTGCGGACGCAGAAGGTGTCGGAGGCGACGACGACGACGTTCACCTCATCGACGCCGGCCTCCAGGGCGCGGTCGAGGCCGCGGCGGTTGAGGACGAGGCCGCTGTAGGAGACGCCGTCACGGCGCGGGACGCCGGCCATGACCTCCTCGGCGCCCGCCATCTGCGGCACCCGCTTGGGGTTGACGAACGAGACCGCCTCGATCCGGCGGACACCGGCCTCCACACAGCGGGTGATGAACGCGATCCGGTCTTCGGGCGAGAGCGCGCGCGCCTCGTTCTGCAATCCGTCACGCGGGCCCACCTCCAGCACAGTTGTATGCAATGTTTCTCTCTCCTCGGGAAGAGTGGTGTTCAATGCACGTTAAGTCCACTATATTGCATGCAACGAAGCCGAGGGAGGAAACCGATGCCGCCTGGACAGCGCGCCGCTGACACCGCCTATGAGGCGGTGCGCCAGATGATCCTCTCCGGCGCGGCGGCACCCGGTGACCGGCTCGGGGAGGCCGAGCTCGCCGAGACGCTCGGGCTCTCGCGCACCCCCGTGCGCGAGGCGCTCCAGCGCCTGGGCGCCGACGGCCTGGTCGAGGTGCTCCCGCACCGCGGCGCCAGGGTCGTCCGGTGGACCGCCGCCGATCTGGCGGAGATCTTCGAGCTGCGCTCGCTGCTGGAGCCCTACGCCGCGGCCCGCGCCGCGCGGATCGGCCTGGACGAGGAGGTCCTGGCCGCGCTGCGCGACCGGTGCGCGGAGATGGAAAGGGCAGCCGCCGCGAGCGATCTCGCCCGCGTCGCGCAGCTCAACTCGCGCTTCCACGCGGCGCTCATCGACGCCTCCGGCAACCGGAGGCTCCCGGGCATGCTGACGTCCGTCATGCACGCCCCCCTCATCCTCGGAACCTTCCACCGATACGACGCCGAGGCGATGGAGCGGAGCATGGGCCACCACCGCGAAGTCGTCGACGCGATCGCCGCCCGCGATCCGGATTGGGCGGCCTCGGTCATGCGCTCGCACATCCGCGCGGCAGCCGCGAACCTCAAGGAGGACCAGTGACCACCGACTCCCCCCGTGCCCTGGGCGACCTGCGGGTCGTCGAGATGGGCCAGCTCCTGGCCGGTCCGTTCTGCGGCCAGCTCCTCGGCGACTTCGGCGCCGAGATCATCAAGATCGAGCCGCCGGGCTCGGGCGACCCGATGCGCGAGTGGGGCCGCGAGAAGCCGCACGGCCAGTCGCTGTGGTGGCCGATCCTCGCCCGCAACAAGAAGTCCGTCACCTTGAACCTGCGCACGCCCGAGGGCCAGGACCTCGCCCGCCGGATCATCGCCGAGGCCGACGTGCTGGTGGAGAACTTCCGGCCCGGCACCCTGGAGCGCTGGGGCCTGGCGCCCGAGACGCTCTGGGAGGCCAACCCCGGGCTCATCATCACCCGCGTCACCGGCTACGGCCAGAACGGCCCGTACTCGCCGCGCGCCGGGTTCGGCTCGATCGGCGAGGCCATGGGCGGCATCCGCTATGTCACCGGCGACCCCGACAGCCCCCCGGCCCGCGCCGGGATCTCCCTCGGCGACGAGCTCGCCGGCACGTTCGCCGCGCTGGGCACCCTGGTGGCGCTGCACGCGCGGCAGCGCACCGGCAAGGGCCAGATCGTCGACTCCGCCCTGTACGAGGCGGTCTTCGCGCTGATGGAATCGCTCGTGCCCGACTGGGAGCTGGCCGGCTACCAGCGGGAGCGCACCGGCTCGGTGCTGCCGAACGTCGCGCCCTCCAACGTCTACCCGACGAAGGACGGGCCGGTCCTCATCGCCGCCAACCGCGACACCATCTGGCGCCGCCTCGCCGAGATCATGGGCCGCCCCGAGCTCGCCGACGACGAGCGCTACTCCACGCACGGCGCCCGCGGCGCCAACGCCGAGGAGCTCGACGACCTCATCGGCGCCTGGACCGCGACCCAGGAGTCCGAGCCGCTGCTGGCGCTGCTGCACGAGAACGGCATCCCGGCCGGCCTCACCTACCGGGCCAAGGACATGCTCGCCGACCCCCACTTCAAGGCGCGCGAGGCGATCATCCGGCTGGCGCACCCGGAGTTCGGCGACTTCCCGATGCAGAACGTCTTCCCCAAGCTGTCGGACACCCCGGGAGAGGTACGTTCCGTCGGCCCCGCCCTGGGCCAGCAC
>JAFACJ010000919.1 GCA_023425615.1 Actinomycetes bacterium | reverse complement strand
ACCCGCACCGCGATGCCCTGGTCGTCCAGGACCTGCCCCACATCGTGCGGGTGGATGCCCTCGACCGCGACGGAGACCGTCGCGCCGCGGGCCGCGGTGTCGGCGGGGCCGATGATCCGCACCCCGGGCAGTGAGCCGATCTGCTCCAGGGCGTAGGCGGCCAGGCCGTGCTCGTGCTCGGCCACCTTGTCCATGCCCAGTGCCGACAGGTAGTCGACGGCGGCGGCGAGCCCGACGGCCTGCGCCGCCACCGGCACCCCCGCCTCGAACCGCTGCGGCGGCGCGGCGTAGGTGGAGTGGTCGAGCTGGACGATCTCGATCATCGAGCCGCCGGTGATGAACGGCGGCATCGACTCCAGCAGCTCACGGCGGCCCCACAGGACGCCGATGCCCAGCGGGCCCAGCATCTTGTGGCCGGAGAAGACCAGGAAGTCGGCGCCGGTCTCGGTGACGTCGACCGGCAGGTGCGGCACGGACTGGGCGCCGTCGACCAGCACCAGCGCGCCGAACCGGTGGGCGCGCTCGGCGATCAGCGGGACCGGGTTGACGGTGCCCAGCACGTTGGACTGCTGGGTGAGCGCGACCAGCTTGGTGCGCTCGCCCACCAGGTCCTCGAGGTTCGACAGGTCGAGCCTGCCGTCGTCGGTCAGCCCGAACCAGCGCAGTGTGGCGCCGGTGCGCCGGCACAGCTCCTGCCAGGGCACGAGGTTGGCGTGGTGCTCCATCTCGGTGACCACGATCTCATCGCCGTGACCGATCTTGAAGCGGGCGGCCTCGGGCCCGAAGGTGGCGGCGTTGCTCAGCGAGTAGGCGACCAGGTTGATCGCCTCGGTCGCGTTCTTGGTGAACACGATCTCCTCGGCGGGGGCGCCGATGAACCGGCCGACCGTCGCCCGCGCCGCCTCGAAGGCGTCCGTCGCCTCTTCGGACAGCAGATGCGCGCCCCGGTGGACGGCGGCGTTGTGCCGCTCGTAGAACTCGCGCTCGGCGTCCAGGACCTGACGCGGCTTCTGCGAGGTCGCGCCGGAGTCCAGGTAGATGAGCGGGTGCCCGTTCCGGACCGTGCGGTCCAGGATCGGGAAGTCCTTCCTGATCTCCTCTGCCAGCAGGGCCATGGCTCAGACGCCCGCCTTCGTGTACTTCTCGTAGCCCTCGGACTCCAGCACCTCGGCCAGCTCGGGACCGCCCTCCTCCACGACGCGGCCGCCGGCGAAGACGTGCACGAAGTCCGGCTTCACGTACCGCAGGATGCGGGTGTAGTGGGTGATGAGCAGGACGCCGGTGTCGCCGCTGGAGCCGAAGCGGTTGACGCCCTCGGAGACGATCTTCAGCGCGTCGACGTCGAGCCCGGAGTCGGTCTCGTCCAGCACCGCGATCTTCGGCTTGAGCATCTCCAGCTGGAGGATCTCGTGGCGCTTCTTCTCACCGCCGGAGAACCCCTCGTTGACGCTGCGCTGGGCGAACGCCGGGTCCATCTGGAGCTCGCCCATGCGCTCCTTCAGCTCCTTGGAGAACAGGCGCAGCTTGGGCGCCTCGCCCCGCACCGCGGTGACGGCGGTGCGCAGGAAGTTGGAAACCGACACCCCGGGGACCTCCACCGGGTACTGCATCGCCAGGAACAGGCCGGCGCGCGCCCGCTCGTCCACCTCCATCGCCAGGACGTCCTCGCCGTCGAGGGTGACGGAGCCGGAGGTCACGGTGTACTTGGGGTGGCCGGCGATCGCGTAGGCCAGGGTGGACTTGCCGGACCCGTTCGGGCCCATGATGGCGTGGGTCTCCCCCGCCTTCACCGTCAGGTTGACGCCCTTCAGGATCTCCTTGTCGGCGACCGTCACATGCAGGTCGCGGATCTCCAGCGTGGCCATAGTCAGGACTCCCCATACGCGGACGGCGCGTCGAGGTCCACATAGACCCCGCCGTCCTCGATCTTCACTAGGTAGGTGGGCACCGGCCGCGTCGCGGGCGGGCCGGTGGGCTTGCCGGTGCGCAGGTCGAAGCAGGACCCGTGCAGCCAGCACTCCAGGGTGCCGTTGTAGACCTCCCCCTCGGAGAGGGCCACCTCGGCGTGCGAGCACAGGTCCTTCATCGCGTACACCTCGCCGCCGGACTTGACCAGCACGACGGGGGTGTCGTCGATCTCGGCGGCCAGCGGGGCGTCCTCGCCCAGCTCGGCCAGCGGGCAGACCTTCACGAAGCTCATCGGGCCAGCTCCACGTCGATCGCGGCCTCGACCCGCTCGCGGACCTCGTCCACCTCGATCCGCTGCACGAGCTGGCCGAGGAAGCCGCGCACGACCATGCGCTTGGCCTCCAGGGCCGGGATGCCGCGCGCCTGGAGGTAGAACAGCTGCTGGTCGTCCAGCCGTCCGGAGGCCGAGGCGTGGCCGGCACCGGCGACCTCGCCGGTGAGGATCTCCAGGTTGGGCACGGAGTCGACGTGCGTGCCGTCGGTGAGCACCAGGTTGCGGTTGAGCTCGTAGGTGTCGGTGCCCTCGGCCTCGGCGCGGATGACGACGTCGCCGATCCACAC
>JAFACJ010000901.1 GCA_023425615.1 Actinomycetes bacterium | reverse complement strand
CCCTGACCCGGCTCCACCTTGATGACGGTGGCACCGAGATCGGCGAGATGGCCGCCGAGCGCGTCGGGGCCGTACTGGGAGACCTCGATGACGGTGACGCCGTCGAGGAACGCGAAGCCTGGCACGGGGATCCTTTGCTGTGCGGGGGAGGGGGCGGCCGGCGGGCGTGTCCGCGGTGCGCGGTGCCCACCGGGCCGTGGGGCCGTGAACGGCGGGGAGGGATCAGGCGAAGCTCAGCGTGGTGGCCGCGGCCGGGTCCGGCGGGGTGGCGCGCAGCTCCAGCAGCCGGTCGGCGTCGAAGCCGAAGAGGGCGGCGGCGTTGAGGCCGAGGAGCTTGGCGCGCTCGTCCTCCCGGAGCCCGCCGAGCTGCCGTTCGATGGCCTCCTTGGAGTGCGGCCAGGTCCCCTCGTGGTGCGGGTAGTCGTTGGACCACATGATGCGGTCGATCATGTTGTAGTCGCGCGCCAGGTAGAGGCCGACGTTGTCCTCCAGCAGGGAGCCCCAGCAGTTGGTGTACCAGTAGTGGCTGGGCGGCTCCTCCATGTGGGGCCGCACCCACATGTGGTGCTTGTAGTAGGCGAGGTCGAGGGCCTCCAGGAACCACGGGACCCAGCCGACGTCGGCCTCGACGGTGACGAACCGCAGGCCGGGGAAGCGGGCGAAGACACCGGAGGCCAGCAGGTGCGCCAGCGGCTCCATGGTGCCCTGGACGAACCCGACCGCCTTGTTGATGACCGCGCCGCCCGAGCCGGTGGCGGCGCGCGGGTCCTTTCCGGTGGCCACGTGCATGCACACGGGAAGTCCCGAGGCCTCGAGCGCGGCCCAGACCCGGTCGTACATGGGGTGGTTGTAGCCGACGGGGTCACCGGCGCGGGGCACCGCGCAGGGGATGTTGAACGCCTTGAACCCCTGCTCGGCCGCCCACTCGATCTCCCGCACCGCGAGGTCGACGTCGCCCATGGGAAGCTGCGCGGCGGCGATGAACTGGTCCTTGTGCGGCTGGTAGGTGTGCAGCGCCCAGACGTTCCACGCGTGGGCCATGGCGTGGGCGAAGACATGGTCGGGGGTCAGGAACATGTTCTGGGAGCGGTTGGCGAAGACGATGGCGGCGTCGACGCCGTCCCGGTACATGTCGGCCTTGATGCGGCCGAGGGAGGGCTCGTCCGCGATGGCGGTGGCCGCGGCGCGCATGCGGAGCAGGTCGTCCGGCTCCATCTTCTCGCTCCACATCATGCCGCCGGTGTTGAGGCCCTCGCGCTCGTACTGCGCCTCGTACTCGGTGCCCTTGGGGCGGCCCTTGATGAGCTGGGGGCGTTCGCGGCCCTCGACGATGATGAACTGGCGCCCCTCCTCGTCGACGGTGATGCGGGGGGTGCGCGGCAGGTACTCCTCGGGCAGCCCGCCCAGGCGCCACAGGTCGGCGGGTTCGCTGACATGGGCGTCGACCGTGATGGTCAGGTAGCGGTCGGGGTCGGCGGGGTCCAGTGACCTGGCCCAGCCTTGCGCACCGGGGGTCTGCAGGCGGCGCGCGTTCACCGCGCCGATGTCGGTGGTGCTCATGGTCGGTGTCCTTCACCTTCGAGATCAGGTGTCGCGTCGGACGATGCGGTCCGAGGCACCGTGCTGAGGATTATTTCGACATGCATGTCGATAGTATTGTGAGGATAACCACAGTCCGATCGCGAGGGCAAGGGTTCCTTGCGGGGGCTCCGGGCGTCCGGATCCGCGTGGTCGCTGCGTCGTAGCAGGCTCGTATTGGTGAGGCTGTGACTGTTGTCTTCGTCACGTCGGTCTGTCACACTGCACGGGATTCGACATGTATATCGACTCTCTGACCTGCGGTGGAGGTGGATCCGTGTGACCTTCCCGGTACTCCGCGGCCCCGCCGGGACGCCGCGGAGTCGGTGCCCGGCCCCGGGCCTGCAATTTTCGTTGCCGTTCCATCCGGCACACCGGGTGTTATCCATCGCCATTACCGGTGATTTCCCATGCCCTTATCGGGGCGTCGGAGAAGTGAATCCGAGTATTGCGCGACGAGATCTGCACCACTGAAGATCCAGCTCATCGACATTCATGTCGAATCGATGTCACCCGCAGGTGGGCGGGCCATGGGCGGCGACGGCGCCGCCCCGACCGACCGCCGTCAAACTCCCCGAAAAATGGAGTGACATGGACGATATCGTCTCCTTTGCCATCCTCGGACTGGGCGTCGCCGGAATCTACACACTGCTCGCGCAGGGAATTGTGATCATCTATCGCGGTTCCGGGACGGTGAACTTCGCCCTCGGTTCCTTCGCGATGCTCGGCTCGTATCTGTTCGTCGAGCTGCGCACCGAGCACGGGCTCGGGAACGGCGCGGCGATCGCCGTCGTGGTGCCCCTCGTCGCGCTCCTGGGCGCGCTCGCCTACCAGATCGTCATGCGCCCGCTGCGCAGGGCGGCGCCGCTGACCAGGGTCATCGCGACGCTGGGGCTGATGCTCGTCCTCAACGCGGGCGCGACCCTGCGCTGGGGGAGCACGACCACGGTGTACCTGGAGGAGGTCCTCCCCTCCAGGCCGGTGGAGCTCCTGGGGACGAGGCTCAGCTCCGACCGGCTCCACCTGCTGGCCATCGCGGTCGTCTGCACCGCCCTCCTGTGGTTCGTCTACAGCCGCACCACCTTCGGGCTCGCGACCTCGGCGTCCTCGGAGAACCCCGTCGCCGCCGCCACCCTCGGCTGGTCACCGGTGACCATCGCCACGGTCAACTGGGCGATCGGGACCGGCCTCGCCTCCCTCGCCGGGATCCTGGTGATCCCGATCTTCTCCGGTC
The DNA here is from genome assembly GCA_023425615.1 of Actinomycetes bacterium. Classification (GTDB taxonomy): domain Bacteria; phylum Actinomycetota; class Actinomycetes; order Streptosporangiales; family Streptosporangiaceae; genus Actinocorallia. The sequence continues at coordinate 5,349 of JAFACJ010000901.1, read as the reverse complement.
TGGAGATCACCCGGCTCACCATGGTGGTGATCTACGCGCTCGCCGTCGCGCTGATCGCCGGTTTCCGCTCCTTCCCGCTCGTGCTGGCCGGCGGGATCGTCGTCGGCGTCGCCGAGTCCGAGGTCTCCCGCTTCCTCGACCAGCACGTCCAGGGCGGCTCGGCCACCGTGCCCCTGCTCATCATCGTCGCCCTGCTGATCGCGCGCGGCAGGTCGCTCCCGGACCGGAGCGTCGTGCTGGAACGCCTGCCGAAGCTCGGCTCGGGACGGGTGCGCCCGAAGGTGCTCCTGCCCGTGCTCGCGGCCGGCGTCGCGGTCATCCTCACGACACCGCCGCACTGGAGCGCAGCCTTCACCGTCAGCCTCACCGCTGCCATCGTCATGCTCTCGATCGTCGTGCTCACCGGGTACTCCGGGCAGCTGTCCCTGGCGCAGTACGCGCTCGCCGGCTTCGGCGCCTGGATCGCGGCGCGGCTCGTCCGCGACCTCGGCGCGCCCTTCCCGCTCGCCCTGCTCCTCGCCGTCCTGGCGACCCTGCCCCTCGGCCTGCTGTTCGCGGTGCCCGCGCTGCGCACCAGGGGCATCCACCTCGCCTCGATCACCCTGGCCCTGGGCCTGGCGGTCCAGCAGATCCTGTTCAACAACGCCGACCTGTCCGGCGGCGGCGACGGCATCAGGGTGGGCGCCCACACCCTGTTCGGGATCTCCATCGACCCGATCGCCCACCCCGCCCGCTACGCGCTCCTGACGCTGCTGTGCTTCGTCGTGCTCGCGCTCCTGGTGACCAATCTGCGGCGCGGACGCGCCGGGCGCAGGCTCATCTCCGTGCGGGCGAACGAGCGCGCGGCGGCGTCGCTGGGCATCGACGTCACCGGCGCCAAGCTCTACGCCTTCGCGCTCTCGGCGATGATCACCGCGGTCGGCGGTGTGCTGATCGCCTTCCAGGCGCACTCCGTGCAGTTCCAGACGTTCAACCCGCTGCACTCCATCCTGCTGGTCGCCTACGCCGTCATCGGCGGTCTCGGCTATGTCACCGGCACCCTCACCGGCTCCGTCCTCGTCGTCGGCGGGCTGGCGACGCTGCTGGGCGACCGCCTGGTCCACGCGCTCGGCTTCGACAGCAACGAGGTCGTCCAGTACCTCGCGCTGATCGGCGGCGTCATCGTGATCCAGATGCTCATGCAGGCGCCGGACGGGCTCGCCGGGCACGCCGGAGAGGCGATCGGCAGGACGGCGAGGCGGATCCGCCCCGCCGCGGGGGACGGGCCGGCCGCGGACCTGGGGGCGCTGCCCGAACCCGGCGGGGCGTACCGCGCCCCGGGCACCTCCCTGTCGGTGACCGGGCTGACCGTCCGCTTCGGCGGCGTGGTCGCGGTCGACGACGTGTCACTCAGGGTCGAGCCGGGCCAGGTCGTCGGGCTGATCGGCCCGAACGGCGCGGGGAAGACGACGGTCATCGACGCCATCACGGGCTTCGTGCCGACGGCCTCCGGCGAGATCGGCCTCGGCTCCGACCGGATCGACGGGACACCGGCCTACCGGCGGGCCCGCGGAGGGCTCTCCCGCTCGTTCCAGTCGCTGGAGCTGTTCGAGGACGTCACCGTCCGCGAGAACCTCCTGGCCGCCGCGGACCGGCGCGACCCGGGCGCCTATGTCACCGATCTGGCGGCACCCGGCGAGACGGCGCTCACCCCCGCGGCCATCGCCGCCGTCCGCGAGTTCGGGCTCACCGACGCGCTCGACCGCATGCCACCCGAACTGCCCTACGGCAGGCGGCGGCTCGTGGCCATCGCCCGCGCCGTCGCCACCGCGCCGTCCGTCCTGCTCCTCGATGAGCCGGCCGCCGGACTCGACGAGGACGAGAGCGCCGAACTGGCGGCGATGGTCCGCCGGCTGGCCGACGAGTGGGGGATCTCGATCCTGCTGGTGGAGCACGACATGGCGTTCGTCATGGGCGTCTGCGACCGCGTCGTCGTCCTGGAGTTCGGCCGGAAGATCGCCGAGGGAGCGCCGTCCGACGTCCGCTCCGATCCCGCCGTCATCGCCGCCTACCTGGGCTCCGACGGCGCCGACCAGGCCGGCGGGACACCCGAGGCACCGGTCTCCGCTGCGAAAGGCAACTGACATGAGCGCCGTTCTATCCGCCCACGACCTGTCCGCCGGATACGGGGCAGCGCCCGTCGTCAAGGGACTCGACCTGGAGCTGCACGCCGGAGAGGTCGTGGCGCTGCTCGGCCCCAACGGCGCCGGCAAGACCACCACGCTCATGGCACTGAGCGGTGCGCTCACCCCCACCGGGGGAGAGGTGCGCATCAGGGGGGAGGCGACACGGCAGCCGGTCTACCGGCGCTGCCGCAAGGACATGTCCTTCGTGCCCGAGCAGCGGTCGGTGATCTCCTCGATGTCGGTCCGCGACAACCTCAGGCTCGGCCGGTGCGACATGGAGCTGGCGCTGTCCCTCTTCCCCGAGCTGCGCCCGCTGCTGCGGCGGCGCGCGGGACTGCTGTCGGGAGGCGAACAGCAGATGCTGATCCTGGCCAGGGCACTGGCCAGGGGCACGAAGATCCTGCTGGCGGACGAGCTGTCCCTCGGCCTCGCCCCGCTCGTCGTCGAGCGGCTGCTGCAGGCCGTCCGCGACGCGGCGGACGAGGGGCTCGCGGTCCTGCTCGTGGAGCAGCACGTGCGCAAGGCGCTGGCCAAGGCCGACCGGGTGTACGTGCTCGGCCACGGCTCCGTCGCCTTCAGCGGCACCGCCGAGGAGGCGAAGGGCGACCTCGCCGCACTCGAACAGGTCTATCTCTCCACCTCTTGAACGAGGCCGTCGGGGGCCGGCAGCGACAGAACAACCGAAAGGAATCACCATGCGATCACGCGTTCTCAGGATCATGCCCTTCGGCATGGCGGCGGCCCTCGCGCTCAGCGGGTGCGGGAAGAGCGAAGCCGAGGACTCCGGCGCGCATCTGACCGGCGCCCCGGTCAAGCTGATGATCATCGCGCCGACCGAGACCCAGACCACCAACTTCCCCGAACTGCCGGCCGCGGCGCGGGCTGCGGCGCGCGCCATCAACGAACGCGGCGGCATCAAGGGGGGCAGGGTCGAGATCGTCTACTGCAACGACAAGAACGACCCGGCGGCGGGGGAGGCCTGCGCGAGGAAGGCGGTCGAGGAGAAGGTGGCGGCCGTCGTCGGGATGTCCTCCCCGATCTCCTCCAGCAAGATCCAGGAGACGCTCGACACCGCCGGGATCCCCAGCATCGCGGCGAGCCCCATCGCCAAGACCGCGTTCACCAGCCCTTACGCGTTCAACGTGGACGGCGGGACCACCGCCACCTACCCGGCCTGCGGCGATGTGCTGAAACTGGCGGGCGCGACCAAGCACGCGATCGTGCGCTACAACAGCGAGTCCACCGCCAACGTCCTGCCGCTCATCGAGAAGGGGACGAAGGGGGCGGGCCTGGAGCAGACAGGCGTCGACATCCGTATCTCCTCCACCGCGACCGACTACTCGGCGTTCGCCAGGATGGTCAAGGACAGCGGCGCCGACGGGATCTCGATGCTCCTGCCCGAGAACCAGGCGGCACAGATGATCAAGACGCTGTGGGACCAGGGCGTGAAGGTGAAGATCTGCGCCGCCGACAACCTGGTGTCGGAGAAGACGCTGGCCGGTCTGGGGGAGGCGGCCTCCGGCGTCGTCGGCGTCGGCTTCGTCCCGCTGTCCTCCGACCACGAGGACGTCGTGGAGTTCCGCGCCGAGATGAAGGCGCAGGAGGACGGCGGCGACGAGACGGCCAAGGCCGACCGGCTGCGCGAGGGCGCCTACCGCGCGTGGGTGGGTCCCCGGATCGTGGAGCGGCTCGCCGGGTCCATCGAGGGCGAGGTCACGGCCGAGTCCCTGGTGAAGGCGCTCAACGCGGCGTCCGACGTCGACGCCGACATGTTCGGCAGGATCGACTTCACCGAGCCGGGCGTCGTCTACCCCTCGATCCGCAGCATGACCACCTACGCCCTGGGCTGGGACACCGAGCGGAAGACCCGCGTCCTCCTGCGCGACGAGCCGGTGGACACCACCGCCTACATGAAGGGCTGAACCGCCGTCCGGGGACTTTAGTCCCCGGACGGGAGGCCGCCCGGGCACGCGTTGACGTTTCGCCCCCGAACGCGGCGTCCGTACCCCGTAGAGTCGGTGTGTGCGACAGACCTTGGTCCGATGGCTGGCCGGCCGGACGGTGGAGCAACTCGCCGCGCTGATGGACGCGCGGCCGTTCGTCTCGGAGTTCGGCGGGCCGCCTCGGACCCTGGAGCAGCTCGCCGAACGGCTGCTCCAGCCGTACGCGGTGGAGGACTCGCTGGAGCGGGTCGACCAGCAGGAGCTCCAGGTCCTGTCGGCGGCGGTGGCGCTCGCGGCGCACCGGGAGGGCGAGGCGCCACGGATCCACCCCCGCGTGGCCGAGAAGGAACTCCTCGCGCAGTTCGCGCCGGACGACGCCGCGGCGGCGGGCGAGGTGCTCGTGCGGATGCGGGAGAAGCTGCTGTTCTTCCCCGGCGAGCCGGGCGAGGTCGTCCTGCACCAGATGCTCATGGCGGCCATGGACGTGCGGGTCTACCGGCCGCGGACGGTGGACGCCGCGCTGACCGAGGCGTTCAACAAGCCCGAGGTGCAGCGCGTCGCGCGGGGCCTCGGGCTGCCGGACGCCGGGAACCGCGACGCCGTGCAGGAGCGGGTGGTGGCCTGGCTGACCGAGCCGGTGCTGGTGCGCTCCCTGCTGGCCGGGGCGCCGCCCGAGGCGACGGCGCTGCTGGAGCAGGCGGTCGCCGAGGTGGCGCCGGTGCGGACCGGCAGGTTCACCGGGTACGGCAGGTACCGCTTCGCCGACACGGGTTCGGGCGACACCGGCGTGGACTGGCTGGCCGAGCGCGGGCTGCTCCTCCCGCTCGACGAGGAGCTCGTCGAGGTGCCGCTGGAGGTCGTGGAGGCGGTGCGGGGGCCGCTGTGGCTGCGGCTCACCCCGGCCGCGCCGGTGCCGGCGACGGTGCCGGTCAGACCGGTGCGGGTGCGGCACGAGGCGCAGGCCGCGCTGTCGGCCGCGGTCTTGAAGGTGGAGAACCTGGGCGCGGCGCTGGAGGGCAGGCCGGCGGCGATCCGCAAGGCGGGCGGACTCGCCGTCCGCGAGACACGGCGGCTGGCCAAGGCGATGGGCGTCCCCGAGGAGGAGGCGAGGCTCTGGGTCGACCTGGCGACCATGTCGGGGCTGCTCGGCATCCGCCGCACCCCCTCGCCGGAGCCGCGCCGCGGGAGCCGCGGCGGCAGGGTCCCGCAGGGGGAGTCGGTGCTGCTGCCCACCGCGCGGT
>JAFACJ010000882.1 GCA_023425615.1 Actinomycetes bacterium | reverse complement strand
CGACCACACCGCCGTCACCGAACTGCCCGCGGTGCTGGAGGAGCACGCGGTACCGGCGGAGGGCAGGCTGGCGGTGGCCGGCTGGGTGAAGGGCCTCCAGGACTGGCAGTCGGGCGGGCACGAGTGGCACCTGCGCTCCAGCCGGTACATGAACAAGGGGATCCCGCGGTACTCGCCGGCCGGGCTCGGCATGTCCGCCGTCCGGTTGCCGTACGGGCCGCAGAACCTCGGCCTCGGCAGGTTCCGCGCCTACCGGCACGTACCGTTCCTGCGGGTCGGGCCGACGTCGCTGCCGGAGTTCGACATCCCCTACCGGCTGCGGCTCAGCCCGCACCTGGAGGACGCCCGCCGGGAGAACGACGCCTGGAGCCGCCGGATGGGCTTCGTCGCCCCCGGAGCGCTGTGGACCGAACGGCAGCTGCGCGGCTTCGACTTCCCGCTGTGCTCGGCCGGGCTCGACCCGGACGCCTCGCCGCGGGAGCTGGTCCTGTCCTCGGGCTGGCTCACCTGGGGCACCTACGCCGACGACTGGTTCCCGCGGGTGCACGCGGCGGCCGGGGACGCCGCGGGGGCCAGGGCCTTCGCCCGGCGGCTGGCGGACTTCATGCCGCTGGACCTCGGCGCGGTGCCGCAGCCGCTCAACGCGGTCGAGACGGGCCTCGCCGACCTGTGGGCGCGCACCGCCGCCCCGATGTCGCAGGAGCGGCGCGGTGAGTTCCGCGACGCGATCCGCGGGATGCTCGACGCGATGGCCTGGGAGGTCGGCAACGAGGTGCAGCACCGGCTCCCCGACCCCGTCGACTACGTGGAGATGCGGCGGCTGACGTTCGGCTCGGACCTCACCATGTCCCTGTCGCGGATCGGCTACGAGAAGGAGATCCCGCGGGAGGTCTTCGCCAGCCGGACCCTGCAGTCGATCAACAACGCGGCTGCCGACTGCGGCACCTTCCTCAACGACCTGTTCTCCTACCAGAAGGAGCGGGAGTTCGAAGGGGCGCTGCACAATCTCGTCCTGGTCCTGGAGCACTTCCTGGGCGTCTCCAAAGAGCAGGCGGTCGCGACCACCGGACGGCTGCTGTCGCTGCGCCGCCGGCAGTTCGAGCACCTCATCGAGGTCGAGCTTCCCGTCCTGTGCGACAGGCTCGGGCTGGACGAGCAGGCCCGTACCGCCCTCGACGCCTATCTCGACGAACTGCGCGACTGGATGGCCGGCGTCCTCAACTGGCATCGCGCCACGTCCCGGTATCCCGAGGCCGAACTCTTCCGCACCCGCCATCTGTCCGGGAGGACGCCCGTCCTCACCGGTCTCGGCACCGCAGCCGCCCGACTCTTCGCAGAGGGGATTTCATGACCTCCTTGCCCTCCTCGCCCTCCTTGCCCGAGACGGCCCGTCCGGCCGCGGAAGTGCTGGAGTGGGGCAGAGCCCTGGTCGAACCCGCGCTCCGGGAGGCGGTCGGCTCGCTGCCCGAAGCGGTGCGCCTCATCACCGGCTACCACCTGGGCTGGTGGGACGCCGACGGCAATCCGGTCGGATCCGGCGGCAAGGCGCTACGGCCCACCCTGGCCCTGCTGGCGGCCCAGGCCGTCGGCGGGCGGGCCGAGGACGCGGTGGCGGCCGCCGTCGCGGTGGAACTCGTCCACGACTTCTCGCTGCTGCACGACGATGTGATGGACGGCGATGAGACACGGCGGCACCGTCCGTCCGCCTGGCGGGTCTTCGGCACCGGACCCGCGATCCTCACCGGCGATGTGCTGCTCGCCCTGGCCGTGGAGACCCTGTCCGCCTCCGGCGCCCCCACCCGGGTCCTCACCACCGCCGTCCTCGACCTGCTGAACGGCCAGAACCTCGACATGTCCTTCGAGACCCGCGACGACGTCCTGCTGTCGGAGTGCGTCGCGATGGCGGTCGGCAAGACCGGCGCCCTGATCCGCTGCGCCTGCTCCCTGGGCGCCGGAGCCGGCGGCGGCACCCCCGACCAGGTAGCCGCCTTCGCCCTCTTCGGCGAGCATCTGGGCCTCGCCTTCCAGCACATGGACGACCTGCTCGGCATCTGGGGCGACACCGCCGAGACCGGCAAGCCCACCTATTCCGATCTCCTCAACCGCAAGAAGTCGCTCCCCGTCGTCGCCGCCCTCACCGCGGGCACCCCCGAGTCCCAAGCCCTCCGCGACCTGTACTGCGGCCCTTCCGACTTCGACCCCGCCGAAGCCGCCGCCCTGATCGAAGCCGCAGGAGGCCGCGCCTGGAGCCAGGACCGCCTCCTCCAGCTCCGCAACCAGTCCCTGGCCACCCTCCAGTCCGTGGCCTGCGCCCCCCGCCCCCTCGCCGAACTCACCACCCTCGCCGACCTCGTCATAGCCCGCACCCGCTGACCCGCCCCCGGCCACCGCACCGGGCACCACGCCCAGACCGTCCCGGCGCGCGGCGCGGTGGTCGGGGGTGGAGGGGTTACAGGTGGAAGGAGGGGTTGCGGCCGGAGGCGGCCAGGGCGCGGGCGAAGGGGCCGGCGGAGGCCGGGGGGTCCACGGGGTCGGCGAAGCCCTGGTACTGGCGGTAGACCTCGGCGTTCTCCGCTACGGCGCGCAGGACGACCTCGGCCGACGCGTCGGAGATCTGGAAGTCCTCGCCGATGGAGCGTGCCACGTCCCAGCCGTGGATGGCGATCTCCTTGACGAGCACCTCGGCGATCTTGGGGGCGGGCATGGCGTAGCCGTCGCCGAAGGGGACCTCGCCCTCCCAGGCGGCGGGCCGCGACCAGGCGTCCAGGGCGCGGTCGAGCTGGGCGGCGTAGGCGTCGGCCCAGTCCTCGTCGGCGGTGAAGTCACGCGCGGTGAGTTCCTCGGGGAGCTGCTTCTTCAGGGCGCGGTGCTCCAGACCGTGGGAGGTGTAGAGGACCCAGTGGTTCACCAGGGTCCGCAGATCGAACTCCGGGCAGGTCGTCGGCCCGTCGAGCTGGTCCTTGCTCACCTTTCCGGCGATCCGTGCCGCTTCGGCGGCGCACTCGGCCATGGCCTTGTAGGTTTCGTTCATACATTCGACGCTAACCATCCGTGCGGGGGGCGGTCTTGGAAAAACGCGACAGCCGCGACGCGAACCCGGTGGTCGGCGCGCGGGGCGTCCTGCACCCGGTCGAGCAGGCGCGCCACGTCGAGCTGACGCACCTTCCGCCGAGTCCGGCCCTCGTGCCGTACGTCGAGCACTACTGGTGCGTCCGGTGGAGGGTCGACGGCGTCTACGAGACGAAGGTCCTCAGCCATCCCAGCGTCCATCTGGTCATGGAACCCGACGGGGTGTTCGTCTACGGGGTGCCCCGCGACCTGTTCGTCCGCCGCCTGGAGGGGCGGGCGCACGCGCTGGGCGTGAAGTTCCGGCCCGGGGCGTTCCGCGCCTTCTCCGGCGGGCCGGTCGCGGAGCTGGCCGATCGGAGGCTGCCCGCCGCCGACCTCTTCGGGCCCGAGGCCGAGACGCTGCGCGAGGCGGTGCAGGCGGCAGTCGAGCCCGCCGAGATGGCGGCGCTGACCGAGTCCTTCCTGCTGCCCCGGCTCCCCGCGAGCCCCGACCCCGACGCCCTGCTGGCCGCCGAGATCGTCGCCCGCTTCACCGCCGAGCCCGCCCTCTTCCGCGTCGGCGAGGCGGCGGCTGCCGTCGGCCTGTCCGTCCGCGCGCTGCAACGCCTGTTCGCCGAGTACGTGGGCGCGAGCCCCAAATGGGTGCTGCGCCGCGCCCGCCTCCACGAGATCGCCACCCGCGCCGACACCTCCGCGGAGATCGACTGGCCGGGCCTCGCCGCCGAACTCGGCTACTCCGACCAGTCACACCTCATCCGCGACTTCACCGGCACCATCGGCGAGCCCCCCACCCGCTACACCTCCCGCCCCTGAACCCCGCGTCCGCCGCCGCGCCACGGCACCGCCGCCGCCGGATCGCGGTGGGCGCGGCCTTGGCAGGAGGGGCGGGGATACGACAGAGTGGAAACACTGTTTCGCTCTGGAGGACGTCGTGCACTATGTGATCATCGGCTGCGGGAATGTGGGTATGGAGCTGGCCCGGCGCTGGACCGCGGCGGGGCACCGGGTGACCGGGACCACCACCACCGAGGGGCGGGTCGCCGAACTGCGGGAGGTCTGCTCCGACGTCGCGGTGCTGCGCGGCAGCGACCGGGAGGCCGTGGAGGCCGCCACGCGCGGCGCCGACGCCGTCGTGCTGACGGTCAGCCCCCGGATCTCCCGTTCCTTCGACGCGGAGTCCCGGATCGCCGAGTACGCCGACACCCTCACCGCCAGCGCCGCCACCGCCGCGGCCGTGCATCCGCGCGTCGTGTTCACCAGCTCGGTGTCCGTCTACGGGGCGGGGTCCGGCGACGTGGTGGACGAGTCGACGCCGCCCACCGACGACGAGGACGCCTCGCCGCGCAATTTCGCCGCCGCCGAGGAGGCCGTCCTCGCCATCCCCGGCGGTGCCGTCATCCGCATCCCGGACGTGTACGGGCATCCGCGCGATATCGACTACCCGAGCCGGGTGAAGATGGCGCACAAGGTCCTCGGCGGGAGCGTCCCGTTCTCGGCCGAGTCGCTGCTGTACCGCATCGACTACCGCGACGCCGCCGCCGCGCTGGACTTCGTCGTGGCGAACGGGCTCACCGGCGTCTACAACGCCGTCCCCGACGCGGTCGTCCCGCCGACCAACGAGAAGGCGTTCGGTGAGATCTGCGCCGCCGAGGGCCTGCCTCCGCTGTCCTTCCGCGGCGAGATCAAGACCCCGACGATGCCGATCTCCTCGGCCCGGCTGCGCGCCGCCGGCTTCACGTTCGCCCACTGACGCGCCGCCGGCCCGCGTTCACCCGCCGACGCGCGCCCGTCACACCCCCGCCAGGCTCCGGCCGACGATCCGTCCGAACGCCATGGCGGGGGTGAGGCACATGCCCGAGCAGAACGCGTTGCCGTTCACCGCCGCCGATCCGATGACCTCGCCGATCGCGTACAGGCCGCGGATCACCCGCCCGTC
>JAFACJ010000871.1 GCA_023425615.1 Actinomycetes bacterium | reverse complement strand
GCCTGCCCATCCTCTTCCTTGCGGACCACCCGACCACCGGCGGCTACCCGGTCATCGCCGTCGTCGTCACCGCAGACCTCCCCCTCGCCGGGCAGCTCAGACCCGGCGACCGCCCGCGCTTCCACCTCGCCTGAAACGGCGGCCCGGGGTCGCACGACGGGGGCGCTGAGGGCTGGACGGTCGCGGACGCCGTGCTGGCAGGTCTCCGAGGGCGGACGGTCGCGGACGGCGGGACGACAGGTCTCCGAGGGCCGGACGGGTCGCGGACGGTGGGCCGGTTCCTCTTTCCGGGGGTCTGCGGGGATCTCCGGAGAGGGGACGGACCGCAAGCGGCCCGGGGCCAGACGGACCGCAGGCCCGGGGTCAGGCGGGCCGCGGCCAGCGGGACAGCTCCTCTTTCAGAAGATCGGCGGGGACCTCCTCCCAGAGGGAGGCCGTGCCGGTCTCGGGGTCCCAGGTGCCGGCGACGCGGCCACGGTGCAGGACGACGGGGGCGATCCAGCCGGCGGCGCGGCTGACCTCGGAACGGCGGGCGGGCGGGATCAGGTAGGCGGCGTCCGTGCCGGCGGCAAGGACGTACTGGTCGAAGGGGCCGAGAAGGCGGACGGCCGGGGCGGGGTCGGTGGCCAGGAGTTCGTCGAGGTCGGAGGTGAGGGCGTACATCTCCTCGCCTTCCACGGAGACCGCCGTCAGTTCGCCGTCGAGGGCGGCGAACCAGCGCCTCACGTCGGACTTGCGGCTGGTCTTGCGCATGAGCCAGGCGTCGAATCCGAGCGGGGTGGCGGGGCCGTGCGCCCCCAGGTAGGCGCGCAGCACCGTGCGGGCCGCGTCCTCGACACCGGGGAGCGGGCCGAGCGCGGGTGAGGTGAAGGTGACCTTGGCGCCGCGGGACGGGCCGTGGCAGAGCACGCCCCACCAGGCGAGCGGTTTGAGCAGGGTGCCCCAGCCGGAGCCGAGCGCCTCGCGCAGGTGCGTGGAGCCGGTGCGCTCCAGGACCGCCTCGGTGAGCTCCTCCCGGGTGAGCGCGGCGCCGTCGAGCACCTCGCGGGCGACCTCGGCGATCGCCTCCAGTTCGGCGGGGGTGGTGCCGAAGGCGCGCGTCCAGCTCGGCTTCTCCCAGTTGCGGATGGTCGCGCACAGCGCGAGATACGCCGGGGCCTCCGCGCGGGGGAGCAGATGCAGGGTGCCGCGCATCGCCCAGGTCTTCACCAGCCCGCCTCCGGCCAGGGCGGCGGCGGGCGCGCCGCCTCCGCGCACCGCCAGGGCGAGTTCGGCGGCGGACGCCACCTGGGCCTGCACCCCGGCCAGCCGCCTGACGACCGCGACGGGATCGCCGTCCGGCTCGGGTTCCAGGAGGTACTGACGGCGCATCCGCCAGGCCAGCACCTGGGCTCGGGTCAGGTTCGGCATACCGCAGACGTTACGGTGCCGCACTGACATTCCGGCGCCGGAATAACCCCGGGGAAGGGCATGTTCTCCCGGGCATCGAGCATGATCGTGAAGGGGCGGGCATGGGCCGCCGAAGAAACAGTGGAAGGGGCGATATGACCGAATTGAACGCGGAGGCCAGGGCACTGCTGGAACGCCCGATCCCCGGCTGGGCGACCACGTTGCGAAGGGACGGATCACCGCACAACACCGTCGTGTGGGTGGGCGTGGACGACCAGGGCGCCTACTTCAACACCGCGGTCGGACGGGCCAAGGAGAAGCACCTGCGCCGCGACCCGCGGGTGTCGCTCAGCGTGCTGGACCCGGACAACGCCTACCACACCGTGACCATCTCCGGCACCGCCGTCCTGGAGACCGAGGGCGCGGATGAGGACATCGACAGGCTGGCCAAGAAGTACCTCGGGCAGGACAAGTACCCGATGCGCCAGCCGGGTGAGGAGCGGATCATCGTCCGGATCCGCCCGGAGCACGTCCTCTACGTGGGCTGAAACCGCACGCGGTCGCCGGGGCCCAGCAGGGCGGGCGGGTCCCGGCCGACGTCCCACAGGGCGAGCGCGGTGTGGCCAAGCAGCCGCCAGCCGCCGGGCGAGGGCGAGGGGTACACGGCGGCGTAAGGCCCGGCGATCGCCACCGATCCGGCGGGGACGGACGTGCGCGGTGTCGCACGGCGCGGCACCCGCAGCACGGGGTCGAGCCCGGTCAGATAGGCGAACCCGGGGGAGAAGCCCAGGTAGGCGACGGTGTACTCGACGCCGCTGTGCCGGGCGACTACCTCGTCCGCCGTCAGGCCCGTCAGCCGCGCCACCTCGGCCAGGTCGGCGCCTTCGTAGACGACGGGGATCTCCACCAGCCGCCCGGAGAAGCCGGAGGCATCGACGCGGAGCACGCGCAGCCGCCGCTCGAGCAGTTCGAGCCCGCGGGAGGCGGTGACCAGCACCGTCTCCTCGCCCGGCACCACGTCGGTGACGCCGGGCAGGCCGGCGGCGAGGATCGCCGCGCGCAGCGCGTGCGGGGAGGACGTCCGGACGAGCAGCGCCCGGTCGCCGGCCCGCCGGATCTCCCTCATACGAACGGGATGATCTGGACGCCCGCGTCGCTCAGCGCCGCGCGGACCGCCTTGGCGAGGTCGACCGCGCCGGGGGTGTCGCCGTGCACGCAGATGGACCGCGCCGCGACCGGCACGACCGTCCCGTCGATCGCCTCGACCTCGCCGTCCACCGCCATCCGCACCGCCCGCGCGGCGACCTTCTCGGGGTCGGTGACGACCGAGACGGGCGAGCGCCGCGGCACCAGCGTGCCCTCTGGGGTGTAGGCGCGGTCGGCGTAGCACTCGGCGACGACCTGGAGGTCCTCGTGGGTGTCGAACAGCACCGAGCCCGGCAGGGTCAGCACCGGCAGCCACGGGTCGAACGACAGCACGGCCTCGGCGACCGCGGCCGCCTGCTCGCGGTCGTGGACGATCCGGTTGTAGAGCGCCCCGTGCGGTTTGACGTAGGAGACACGGCCCCCGCAGCTGCGCGCTATGCCGTCCAGCGCCGCCAGCTGGTAGAGGATCTCGGCCACCAGTTCGTCGAACGGCACGTCCATGGGCCGCCGCCCGAACCCGGCGAGGTCGCGGTAGGAGACCTGGGCGCCGATCGCCACCCCGTGGGCGACGGCGGCCCGGCAGGTCAGCCGCATGATGAGCGGGTCTCCGGCGTGGAACCCGCAGGCGATGTTCGCGCTGGTGATCACCGACATCAGCGCGGTGTCGTCGCCCAGCCGCCAGGCGCCGAAGCCCTCGCCGAGGTCGGCGTTCAGATCCATGGTCCGCAGGTCCATGACGGTGGGTCTCCTTCCCGCGTCGGCGGAGGGCCCGGCGACCAGCCGGTCGGTCATCGGTACACCTCCTCGCGAAGGTCGCCCACCTCGGTGACCGGAGCCCAGGCCTGGTAGACGCCTCGGTCGAAGTGCTCAAGGCCCAGGGCTTCGGCGACCGGGGCGCGGCCTCCGGTGTACTCCACCCGCAGCCATCCCTCGTGCTCGCCGAGGACGAGGAACGGCTCATCGCGCCAGCGGCAGCGGGTGACCACGTAGTAGAGCTGTTCCACCTCCGAGGCCGGGACGACCTTCACGAACCGGCCGGGGGCCGCGGCGACGAAACCCATCCGGGGGTCGGCCGAGTACAGCCTGACCTCCTCGTGGGCGGGGCCGCAGGGGAACTCCTCGCCCTGCCATCTGGCGTAGTAGCCGTCGCGCATCTAGACCGCCACCCATCGGGTGCCGTCGGCGTCGAACAGGGCGACGAGGCTGCGCCGTCCGGCGCGGTCGAAGCGGTACATCTCCGCGCCGTGCGGCAGCCGCTGGCTGTCGATCTTGAACTCGGGGATGGCGGGGCCGGTGCCGGGCGCGAACCCGGCGCCGTCGAACGGCTGGTGCTCGATGACCCAGCCGCCGGGCATCGCCTCCATCGCCGCCTCGTCGGTGCCGCCGTAGGGAGGGCGCAGCGCGTCGGCGAACCGGGAGTGCCAGCGCAGCACGTGGACCTCCTCGTCGTCGGGGGAGAAGGAGGAGCCGCGGTGGCCGAGGCCGAGCGCGGAGTACAGCTGTTTGGGGGTGACGAGTTGCAGGACGTCGGACACACGGTGGACATACCCAGCCACCCGGTCATATCCCCCTTCCAGATAGTGCACGACCAGCGGATGCGGCACCACCTTCTGCATGACCGTCCTGACCGGGGCGCCGCCCAGCCTGGCGATGGTGAAGGGGTCAAGATAGCCGGAGGCCGGCTGCCCGTCGTCGATCGCCAGCTGCCAGTGCGGCTGGGGCCACCGGCCCGCCAGCGTGCGCAGGTCCGTCACCTGGTGCGGCTGGGGAGGCGGCGAGGTGAACGCCCGCACATAGACGCCGTCCCCGTAGACGACGGTCCCGCAGACGTACAGCTCGGCCTGCTCCAGGACCGCGAGGTAGCTCTCCCGGTCGCCGTTGGCCTTGGCCTCGGCGAGCCGGATCGC